>JAFNYX010000071.1 GCA_017654125.1 Alistipes sp.
ATATGTTGCGACACTTCCCGTCCATCCACGTTTGATATACGGATACACCGAGTGAAAAATAATTGTAAATATATCGTTTAAGGATGTGACAGCAGGGTGTTCTGCATCCCAATTCTGACTGCTTTTTATGTCGATGTGACATATTTTTTCATAAGTACATCTATACATCAATCTCATTGGAGGATTGCTTGAAACATACCATCCTCCCGCAGATCTCGAATAGCTGACTATTTGTGGATTTGGATTATAATCTCCGAAACGCTCGATACACTCTTGATACGCGCCGCCATCTTGACACAATGCGTGATATACAATATCGGTTACATATTCATTAAAAATAGACAAATTAATTTCTATATTATCATTTATATACATGTTGAGAACATTGTATGACGAATAGTCGAATAAAAAAGATTTGCTATTCTCTCGGTTGATAGATACATACGAACCCACCGTGCCGTAGGTCGTTATTTGATTATAGTCATTCTGCCAACAACTGCTCATCATTATTGCTGTGAGCAATACGATTGCTATTTGTTTGTAAGGTTTCATGTGTTAATCAAAAAATAAGGTTCTAAACCACCAACTATAACGAAATTCGTCAGTGCTACTACCTGTATAATCCCAATAATCGCTTGTTGTATTTTCGCTATGCTCTATGCCGCAGTGTTGTTTGGAAGTGGGTCTTCCGTTTGCTTCGGATGGCAAGTCCTCCGCAAAACTTTTCCCTTGATTACAAATATAGAAATAAATTTCACGATTTCAAAGCGTTTTTGTGTGATTTTTTGTGGGTGTGTTGTGTTGTTGTGATAGTGTTTAGGTGGAGAAAAAGAAAAACAATTTTTAATAGTAAGTATTGCGCGCGCCCTAACCTGACCTTATCAAAAAGCGCGTACCTATATATACATAGGCGCGCGCGAATAAAAAACGTCGGACCGTGATAGCCCGACGTTTTAACTTGTGAGATAAAACCCAAAGCAGATTCTTAATCTTCGCTCACCTCGTTCTGCTCGATAAAGACGTAGAAGATAAGAGGTGTGTAGGCCATAATCTCGGTGCGCGCCTCGTCTTCACTGCTACCATCATCCTCTCCATCGCTCGAACCGATGTTGCCACCTGACATGCCGCCGTAGTAATCTACCGGATAACCGTAGTAGTCGTTGTAGTAGTAGGCGTTCGAGTAGTTATAGAAGTATGCGTAGGCAGGGTATGCCACGGTTGAGGTGTCTCCTACCTTACCATCTGCACCGTAGCCGTAGCCCGATGTTGTGATGATGGCGCCCCACTTGCCGAAGTGCATCAGCGGGATACAACGATACCATGCGCTGATATAGTCGTCTTTGTCATTCTCGGCATTGTAACTTATTGCTTTGCCCGACTTGCTGCCAAACAAATACTCCTTCACTTCCGGAATATTGGTGTCGAATACGAAACCATCGAGGAACGTGCCGACGTACCATACGTTTACGGTTGTCTTTTCGCCTACCGCTTTTGGCTCTGCGCCCTCTTCGAGTGTCATATCTGCAAACTTATCGTTGAGAATTTTTGCGATATCGGCGTTCAGTGTGCTCATGTCGGCGTATCGGTCGCTGTCTTTGTATGGGTTGTTTGTGCCATCCTTGTGTGGTTGCATATATCCGAGGGCTGTTCGCTCGTCGCCCGGCTTGTAGTCGGTCGTGTAGTAAAGACCCGTAAACGTTCCATCGGTTTTACCCTCCTCGCTTTCGAGCTTCTCATCATCCTCGTCTTTGACAATCTTCTTCCAAATGTCGCTGCCGGCACGTACGTTGCTCTCCTTTACGAGAGTTTCCACCATATCCAACTCGCAGTCGGATGGGTTTTTGAATACACGCATAACCTCAATGTCCATAATGACCGGACGGTTTGCGTCCAATACGAACTGACCCTCGTATCCACCCTCTGCATCCGAGCCTGTTGCACCGAAGCCGACACGCGATGGCAAATAGAGTCGCACCTTCGAACCCTTGCGTAGCAAGAACTCGGTGCTTGGGAAACCTTTATCGGCGACGTATTTTTCGTCGAGTTTGATTTTGTGGCGACCTGCAAGATAGGTGCCTTCTACCAAGCCGTAATAGTTGTCAATACCGCAATAGATGCCATAAGGAACATAGTGCGTAACATCGAGATAGGTATTTTGCATACGAGCAATGTCCTCCGTGCGGGTAACGCATACGTTGCCGGTCAAGTCACGACCCGTATAGTTGTAGTAAATCCAGCAGGTGTCTTGATTCATAATTGGTTCACCTCCGAGATCGTTGCCGTTGCTCGGTGTCAGCATGTCGCCCCATTCGATAACGTCGATGTAAAACTCGCCCATTGTCTCTTTTGCGTCTGTATCCGGATTGTCGAGCTCTTGGTAGTTGCCAAGTAATTCTGGATGATGTTTCTTCATCCACGCCTTCAAGGAGATGTTTTCCATCTTCTCTCCGGACATTTCGTCTTGTTTAACGCACGATGCAAACAACGCGGCGCAGATTGCGGCTATTGCGAAAAATTTTTTCATTCGATGTAGTATGATATTTTACTTTATTACGTTTACAATTTTCATATACCACGCAACGGACGACTGCTTCGGAACGGTACCGATAAGGTGTTTGCCGTATGCCATGGTGTATGTCATATATACCTGAACGGAGTCTTGGTCATGACAACCAACCATCGCTTCGTCCAGACCTTGAATTACCTCTCCTGCCCCGACGACGAAACTAAGCGGCGTCTCTGCCCAATTGAGATCGAAGTACGGATTGGTCTTCGACGACTCGACTTTCGATATGGTTGCCGGAATATTCGACCAATAGAGGTCGTTAATCGACGGTTCTGAGCCGTTAAAGATGTATGCGTCGAACTCTATCTCTACGCGATCGCCCGCCTCGACCGTGCTCCACTCGTTACGTTCTTCCGAGTAATAGTTTGGAATGTAGCGATAGGTGTAGCGACCGAAGGTGGAGTAGAATAGCGGATTGTCCTCAATGACGGAGCCGATCTCCTCCTCTGCAATGAGGCGACGGTTGGATGTGAGGTACTTCACCAAGCTGTCATTTTGCGTGGCGAAGACGTCGGTATCCTCGTTGCATGAAGTGTACAACAAGCCCGCAAATGTGGCAACCGCTATGTAGAACAATCGTTTCATGGTCCTATAACGCGCAAAGATACGAATTATTACGTTAAAAACGGAATAATTATCGCGCGAAATGATATTTTTACAGATGTTTGAGTGCAAATTTTATCGCTTCCTCTACCGAAGTTGTCGGCGACTCCTTGAAAATCTTGGTCAAAACCTTCTCCGACGCCGTTTTCTGGAAGCCGAGCATAACGAGTGCCGATAGTGCTTCGTCAAAGGTCTCGTTGCGCGCTCCGCTTGCAATGGCGGTCATAGCAACGTCGTTGCCCTTCAATTCGAGCATTCGTCCACTCAAATCGACAATAATCTTCTGTGCCGTTTTCAAACCGAGACCCTTGACGTTTTTGAGTAGTACAGCATTACCTGTCGCGATGATGTTTCGCAATTCGGAAGGAGAGTATGTCGATTGAATCATTCGCGCCGTATTGCCGCCAACGCCCGAAACGCCAATAAGCAGACGGAATAGTTCGCGCTCGGCGCGAGTTGCAAAACCGTATAGCGTCTGCGCATCTTCGCGAACGGCGTGATGTAGGTAGAGCATCGCCTCTTCGTGGCCTTCTAGCTCGGAGTAGGTTTGCAATGAAATATTTATGAAGTAGCCGATGCCGCCCGCTTCGATGACGGCGTATGCAGGGTTGAGCTCTGCGAGTTTTCCTGTGATGTATTCGTACATGATATCGTGTTGTCTTTCTGTTTTATAATCCGTTTTATTTCAAGTGTCGTTATACGACCGCAGGATTGCCTGCCGCCATCGTGTCAGATGGAATATCGTGCACAACCACGCTTCCGGCTCCGATGATTACGCGGTCGCCAATACGAACGCCTTTCAATAGTTTGAGTTTCTCCTTGCATTTGGCGAGATGTGCTTCGATTTCGGGCGAGCCAAAATCGTAGAGTAATCCGTTGCACATCTTTTTGTATTCGGTCATAACGCAAGTTGAATAATATTTTGACAAAGATACGATTTTTGAGCAAAAAATATTGCATCCGCGAAAAAATTGATACCTTTATGCTGCGAAATGTGTTTTGTTGCACTTCGGCATAAGCGGATATGAATCGTAATTTGAACGAAATACTCTCCAAATATTGGGGCTACGACGAGTTTCGTCCTATGCAACGCGAGATTATCGAATCGGTGCTCGCGGGGCGCGATACGTTGGCGTTAATGCCTACGGGTGGCGGTAAGTCTATAACTTACCAACTGCCGGCATTGGCGTCGGAGGGTTTATGTATTGTGATTACGCCACTTATTGCGCTGATGAAGGACCAAGTGGATAGATTGCGCGCAAAACATATCTCGGCAGTTGCTATTCATTCGGGACTCACCGATCGACAAATTGATATCCTACTCGATAACTGCGTATATGGTGATGTGCGTTTTTTGTATCTTGCCCCTGAACGCCTTACATCGGAGACGTTTCGTCTGCGTGTGCAGAGAATGAATGTCACGTTGCTTGCGGTCGATGAGGCGCACTGTATCTCGCAGTGGGGTTATGATTTTCGACCGTCGTATCTGCGTATTGCGGAGCTGCGCCGACTGCTTCCGGATGTGCCGGTATTGGCTCTTACGGCATCCGCCACGCCGCAAGTTGCCGACGATATTATGGTTCGTCTTGGGTTTGTCGAGAAAAATATCTTGCGAAGTACGTTCGTGCGCCCGAATTTATCGTATTCGGTGCGCCATGTGGACGATAAGAATGAGCAACTGATGCGTGTTGTGAATAATGTCGAGGGGTCGGGTATTGTCTATGTTCGATTGCGCGAGGCGGCTGAAAAGGTTGCGGAGTATCTGCGAGAGCAGGGTATTTCGGCGAGCTACTATCATGGCGGTTTGCCACATGCCGAACGCTCGATACGTCAGGATGAGTGGCTTTCGGGTAAAACCCGTATAATGGTAGCAACAACGGCCTTCGGTATGGGTATTGATAAGCCGGATGTGCGATTTGTTGTTCACTATTCGATGTGCGATTCGTTGGAGAGCTACTATCAAGAGGCAGGTCGTGCTGGTCGTGATGGAAAGAGGAGTTACGCGGTGCTGTTGGTGTCGCCCGATGACGATAAGCGCATCGTAAGACGCTTCGAGGCGGAATTTCCGAAGATGGAGGTTGTGAAAGGCGTGTATGAGAAGATTTGCTCCTATCTGCAAGTTGCTATCGGTGATGGCGCACAGTGTTCGTTTATTTTTAATATTCACGATTTCTGTGCCCGCGAACACCTCTATATCGGAACAGTAAAGAGCGCTATTACGCTGCTGTCTCATAATGGGTATATGTCGCTTGCAGAGGAGCGCGAAAATCCGGCTCGACTGATGTTTTGTGTGAGTCGCGACGATTTGTATAAAGTGAGAATCGAGGGCGGTCGCGACGATGCTGTTCTGCGTGCTGTTCTACGTCTGTATAATGGTGTGTTTACAGAGTTTAGAGCCATTGACGAGATGGAAATTTCGGCGGCGAGCGGGCGCTCCGCATTCGAAGTTCGTGAGGCTTTGAAGACGTTGTGGCGAGCGCATATCATTCGCTATATTCCGGCAAATACCTCGCCGATGATATATCTTGACGAAGAGCGACTGCCGGTGGATGATCTCTATATTGCTCCTGAAACGTACGCCAAACGTAAGGCTCTGATGTTGGAGCGTTTTGAGAATATGTTGAGTTATGCGGCAAACGAATCGGAGTGTCGCAGTGTTGTTCTCGATCGCTATTTTGGTGGAGGCGAGTCGGTCGAGTGTGGTGCGTGTGATGTCTGTCTGTCGAAACGCAAACGCTCGCGTAGTGGGTTGTCGCTTGCGGAGACGATTCGTAATCGCGTTAGCGAAGATGAACTCACGGTTAAAGATTTGATATCGTCTTTGGGATGCAATCCGGAAGAGGCGATAGGTGCGGTTCGCTGTATGTTGGAGAGTGGTGAATTACGCATGTCGTCGGAGGGTGTGTTGCAGATACTCGGCAAAAAATAGAACAAAATCCCCGACTACCTGTCGAAAGGGAGTGTCGGATGCCTTAAAATCGCCTAAAAATAGCCAAGAAAGGCAAATTTTTTATCTTTGTTTTCGAAATAACGTAAAAAAATGGGGCTAAATGTGCTAAAATCGGAAAATAAATGCTATTTTTGCGCGTATATATAATGAGGTATTGTGCCAAATAGGGCTATTGATGGCGCGATGCTGTATGGATATAGGAAACAAAGAAACTTATAACAATAAATTATGTTGAACGAAGAAGAAAAGAATGCAGGTTTGCTCGGACGTATTGATCGCGTCAATATCGAAGAGCAGATGAAAACTGCCTACATCAACTATTCGATGTCGGTAATTGTATCTCGTGCATTGCCAGATGTGAGAGACGGCTTGAAGCCGGTACATCGTCGTATTCTTTACGATATGAGCGCCGAGCTCGGCCTTTCGTCGGATAAGCAGACGCGTAAGTCGGCTCGTATTGTCGGTGATGTGCTCGGTAAGTTCCACCCACACGGCGACTCGTCTGTTTATGATGCAATGTGTCGTATGGCGCAGGAGTGGAATATGCGTTATCCACTTGTCGAGGGTCAGGGTAACTTTGGTTCGATGGATGGTGACTCGCCGGCTGCAATGCGTTATACGGAAGCACGTTTGCAAAAGATTGCGGATGAGGTGCTGACCGATATCGACAAGGAGACTATTGATTGGACGCTTAACTTTGACGACAGTATTCCGGAGCCGACCGTATTGCCAACGAAGATTCCGTTGCTGCTTGTCAATGGTGCGAGTGGTATCGCCGTAGGTATGGCGACCAATATGGCACCTCATAACTTGGGTGAGGTTGTCGATGCATGTTGCGCATATATTGACAATCCGGAGTGCGAGTGTGAGGATTTGTTGCACTTCGTCAAGGGCCCGGACTTCCCGACCGGCGGTATCATCTATGGTTATGCCGGTGTTAAAGAGGCGTTGTTGACGGGTCGTGGTCGTGTTATTATCCGTGCAAAGTACGATATTGAGACCGCAGCAAATGGTCGTCAGCAGATAGTATTTAATGAGATGCCTTATATGGTCAATAAGAGCGAGCTCATCAAAAGTATCGCTGCACAGATTAAGGAGGGTCGATTGGAGGGTATCGCCGATGTGAACGATGAGTCGTCCGATAGAGAGGGTATCCGTTTGGTGGTGCACCTCAAACAGGATGCCGTTGCAAATGTTGTTGTGAATATGCTCTTCAAGAATACTGCTTTGCAGTCGTCGTTTGCCGTAAACAATATTGCGTTGGTGAATGGCCGTCCGGTGCAGTTGAACTTGAAGGATTTGATTCGTCACTTCATCGACCATCGTCACGATGTTATCGTACGTCGCACGCGCTACGATTTGCGTAAGGCGGAGGAGCGTCTGCATATCGTTCTCGGTTTGTTGATTGCTCACGACAATATTGATGAAGTTATTCATACCATTCGTTCGTCGAAGAATACCGAAGAGGCAAAGCAGGCCCTTGTCGATAAGTTTGCATTGAGCGCATTGCAAGCAGCAGCTATTGTCGAGATGCGTCTGCGTTCGCTCACAGGTTTGGAGCATGGTAAACTTACGGCTGAGCGTGATGAGTTGCAGGCGAATATTGACTACTATAACCGTGTGTTGGAGAGTGAGTCGTTGCAGATGCAGATTATCAAGGATGAGCTTATCGAAATCAAGGAGCAATACAGCGACGAGCGCCGTTCGGAGATTGTATATTCGTCTGAGGAGTTCAATCCGGAGGATTTCTATGCCGATGACGATATGGTAATCACCATTTCACACCTCGGCTACATCAAGCGTACATCACTTGCCGAGTATCGCACACAGAATCGTGGTGGTGTCGGAGCAAAGGGTAGTGCAACGCGTGATGAGGACTTCATCGAGCATATCTATGTGGCTTCGATGCACAATACGATGATGTTCTTTACGGAAAAGGGTCGTTGTTATTGGCTTAAAGTATACGAAATTCCGGAGGGTACACGTTCTTCTAAGGGACGCGCAATCCAAAACGTCATTCAGATTGAACCGGATGATAAGGTGCGTGCATACATTAACTGTAAGCGTTTGAGCGATGCAGAGTATGTGGATAACAACTATATCATCATGTGTACGAAGAACGGTACAATCAAGAAGACGAAACTCGAAGCATACTCTCGTCCGAGAGTCAATGGCGTGAACGCTATTCTGATTCGTGAGGATGACCAGCTTATCGAGGCAAAACTCACGAGTGGCAATGCCGAGGTGATGATTGCTTCGCGCGAGGGTAAGGCAATCCGCTTTAACGAGAGCACGGTTCGTCCGGTTGGTCGAGTAAGTATGGGTGTTCGCGGTATTGAACTTGAAGATGGTAACGAGGCAATCGGTATGATTTGTATCGAGCCGGATTCGCAGCAAGATGTTCTCGTATTGTCGGAGAATGGTATTGGTAAGCGTACCGATTTGGGCGAGTATCGTATTACCAACCGAGGCGGTAAGGGTGTGAAGACCATTAATGTAACCGATAAGACGGGTAAGTTGGTGTCGATTCAGGCGGTAACCGACCAAAATGACTTGATGATTATCAACCGTTCGGGTATCACCATCCGTACGGGTGTTGAGCAGATTCGTTTGGCGGGTCGTGCAACGCAGGGTGTACGTATCATCAACCTTCGCGAGGGTGATGCCATTGCTTCGGTTATGGCTGTTCCAAAGAGTGAGGATGAGGATATGCCGGTTGATGTACAGGCGGCAGAATTGGTTGCCGAGCAGCCGGCCGAGCCGATTGAGCAGACAGCAACAGAGATAGTGGCTAATGACCAAGAAAATAACTAATAAACAAATAAAAACAAAACTGTTTACGATTATGAAAAAATTAATCTTAATGGTGATGGCTTTGATGGTGCTGGCAGTACCTACCGTCACGGGTCAGAAAATTAACGCGGATGCAACTTTGGCAAAGCTTGAAAAGTGCGATGCAGATGCTGCAAATGCAAAGAAGAATGTAAAGTCGGCAGTGTGGGTAAACCGCGCAAAGGCCTACTTGGATGCTATTATGGAGCCGACCAAGAATCTCTTTGGCGGTATGGATGCAACCGTTTTGCGTATCGCAATGGGTGAGCCTGACGAGGTGCGTGAGGATGCACAGAATGCTCGTCAGATTTGGGTTTATCCTTGGGTTGAGGTTTATGTTAAGGGCAACCGTGTAATTGCTTGGGCGCAGACGCGTGAGATAAAGAATGGTATGTTCGATGTATTGAAGGAGTCGGCAGACAAGGCATACACGATGGATCCGAAGGCTGAGGCAAAGGTTAAGCCTATTTTGGACGCGGCTATCAACTACTATTCGCAACTCGGCTCGGCAAGTATTGATGTTCCTGCATACAAAGTAGCTGTTGATGCTTACGTTAAGGCTGCAACCTTGCAGGAGTGCAAAATTTATCCACAAGTAGATCCGCAGTACTACTTCTTTGCAGGTCAGCTCGCAGCGTTCCTTGGTGCCGAGGATGCAAAATACTATGCTGATGGTGAGAAGTATCTCAACAAGGCAAAAGAGCTCGGATACATGGATGCTAGCGGTAATACCTATTATTTCTTGTTCCACTGCTACTATGGTCAGAAGGATGCTGATCCTGCAAATGTTTTGAAGGCACGCGACATCCTGCTCGAAGGTATCGACAAGTTCCCTAAGAATGAGAAGATTCTTGACGGTTTGATGCAGCTCTACACTTCGGAGGATAGCGTAGGTAACCCGGCCGATCTCGTATCGATGATTGACAAGGCGTTGGCTGAAACTCCGGATAACCCTGATTTGTGGTTTGGTCGTGGTCGTGTATTCTTCAAGTTGCACAACTATGACGAGTGTATCAATTCGTTCCTCAAAATCAACGAACTTAAACCGAACGATTACGACACCAACTTCTATATTGGCTACTTCTACATCGCAAAGTCTGATGAGTTGAACAAGGCACTCAACGCAAAGGCCGATACGTTCAGTAGCTTCGAGGAGTATGAGGCAGAGCGCAAGGCTGTGAATGCCGAGTATATGAAGGCATTGCCTTACTTCGAGAAGGCATACGAGCTCAATCCTGAGAGCTTGGATTGCGCACAGATGCTCAAAGAGTTGTGCTTCCGTTTGCGTACTGAGGAGGGCGTTTTGGAGAAGTATAACAAGTATAACGCAGCATATAAGAAGTTGAAGGGTATCGAGTAATTCGTGTGGAATTACCTACCATATTAAATCACTGATGTCCGACTCTCATCGAGGGTCGGACATTTTTTTAGAAGGGGCGTGATTGTGCCGAGGGCTGGATAGGTTGATGGTTGCAAAGAAAATACTCTCGTGGACTTATGGGTTGAATTACCCCGCCACGAGAGTATTTTTAGGCGTTTACAATAAGTTACGAGCAAAAGCCCCTAACCCGCCTTTGATACAAAGGTAGTGCATTCTGCGCTAACGACAAAATGTTGGTGCGCAAAAATCAATACGAATTGGTCGTTAGAATGTAAATCGTACCGAGAGATAATAGGTGCGAGGGTAGGCGTATAGATAACGATTTGCCTGTGGACGGAACGAATAGCCGTCGGCAAGATACTGCTTGTGCAGACGCGAGGATTCGTAACCGCTATATATTGTATTGCGGTTGCCGGTCAGGTTGCGTACGGCAAAGAAAATAGTGATGTACGAGTGTGGATGACGGTCGATAAATCGCGGTGCTGCCACGGTCGAGTATATGCGGCGGTCGTAGCGTTGCAGGTAGATACTCTTCGAGAGCGATGCATCGACGGTAAAGGCGTCGGGCAGACGTTCTTGGTTAATGAATCTGTCGTGCATCTCCGGTGATGATGCCTGGCGAAATACGCGCTCGGTACGACGCAGGAAAGATGGTGTGACGTATCTCATTCCGGCGTATGCTCCATCGAGGGCAACTCTCCAACCTCGATTATAGTACTCCAATCGCAGTGTGGCCATCAGTTGTGGTGCGTTGCCAATGTAGCAACCTCCCGTATAACTCATGTTGCGGTCGGCGAGCAGATGATTGTCCGTATCGCGATATACCGAGACGAGAGGATTGCCGGCATAGGTATATCGTCCTGCTGCAATCGCACCCGAAAGAGTCCAATGCTCCATAAACCTCCATTTGGTTTCCGCCTCGATGCCAATAGCCAAACGTCCAATGTGCGAGGTTACAATGTCGCTGTATTCGCCCGAAACGTCGTCGTAGAGTCGCATGGTCTGTGCCTCGTTCTGTGACAGGCGTGTAAATGCAGTGAGTCGCAGTTGCAGACGATTGTGACGGAAGGTGTAGCCGAATTCGGCGGCGTATTGTTGTGCAGCAGTAGGGGAGTCTATCGTGCGATTGTTGTATTCGGCTTGCAAAAAGTAGTCGTCTGTGGCAGCGGGGCTGTTCTCTATGCTGATAGCTGCATTTATTGTGTGAGACTCGGAGAGTGTGTATTGCATCGCCGCACGAAGTGCAAATGGCGAGAATTTCAGGCGTCTCGACCGTCCGAACGATGTGTCGGCAAACAATTCTTTGCAATAGTATCCGCGACGGGTTACAGATGCGTACCCTACTTGTGCGCCCGCGTCGAAGAGTAGTCGCTCGGTGTTGTGACGATATATGGCAAATAGGGATAATGTGTTGCTTGTCAGAGCATAGTCGTATCCGTATCGGTCGCCGACACCAATTTTGCGATTCGGCTCGTAGAGATTGTTTTGCAACGAGTTACGATACGAGTCGTCATCAATCAGATAGTGGTCAATATCGGTCACATACTCTCCGCCGAGCAAATCACGCATCTGCTTGAAGTAACGACTGCGGTCAATCGTGCCGTCAATACCGTATGTGAGCGAGTTTCGGATATCTATTTGAGTCCGTGCTACGGCGTGTAGTTGCAAGGTGGTCGTGCGTTCCATTTGGTCGGCAATGGCATATAACGACTCTTTCCCATTTAGTTGATTGCGTGCGTATAGCTCGTCGAAATTGACTTGCGTGTAGCGCGAATCGTTTTCGCGCCAAACATTAGCAACCGCATCGGCTATGTCGGCATCAGTATAGTAGTCCGGCATGTATCGGTAGTTGTCGGGTACGGGTGTTGGCGCGTCAAACCAATCGAGCATCGAGATGCTGCGATAGCCAATTGTTGCACCGAACGATGCCGTAAACGAGGTCTTTTTCGAGAGACAACCGTCGTATGATGTGATGAGTGTTGGTGTTAGGTCGCGACGTATGCGCGATGAACGAGCGACTTCGTTGCTATATCCCCATGCGGGGTTGTAGAGTGGGTTGCCGGTCAGCGAGAACGCCTGTTTGATGGATGATGAGCGCACTCCGCGCCGCGATGGCGAAGCAAGCAGGGCGAAAGATATGTGATGTAGCGAGTCTATTCTGCCCGTGGCGACGATGTTGAATCTTGCTTCATCGGTAAATACTCCATCGATATGCATATCCTTTCCGGCACGTGCTGCGACATCGGCTACGATGGACCAATCTTTTCCGATATGTTGTGCTGTGGTTGTGGATATCGTGCCGGGTAGGTTGCGTGAGGATACGGAGAATCCGATGTTGGTGCGTTGGCGTGCTGGGTATGCAATGGTGTAGTCAGCAATCGCGGTTGTTCCACCCATCGTATGTCTGCCGAGTGCAATACCTGCATCGGTATTCGTTTCGAGTTGCAGACGATAACCGTCGGAGGTGTATAGCCCTGAAATCCGTATGCCGTTTAATGAAGTTTTATGCTCATGGTAAAAAGCACCTCGTCGAGCGTGTCGGACGAATCCGAAGTTGTAGTCGAAGAGTCGGCTATCGAATCCGGAGCGAACTGCCAATGCGGGTAGGGAATCCGTCTCAATGAGTGGTTGTTCGGCTGCTGATGGTTCTTCAAAGAGTTTGTAATAACGATAATCGTGCAACTCCTGTCCGAAAACGGAGCTGCACGATACCAAACAAAGTAGCGTGATGATGCTATTTAGCCATTGTCGGCGCATAGCGTTACTCTTGCAATGCTGCCCAAAGCATATCTTTCAGTCGGGCGATGTTCAATCCCGATACGGACGAGATAAATACCGAATCAATGCCCTCTGGCAGATGCTCCTTCATCTGCTCGATGAGTTCGTCGTCGAGCATGTCGCACTTCGTAATGGCGAGCAAGCGGTGTTTATCCAACAACTCGGGATTATATTGTGTCAATTCGCCGAGCAGGATATTGTAATCGTGACGAATGTCGTCACTATCGGCCGGAATCATAAATAGAAGGATTGAGTTTCGCTCGATGTGGCGTAGGAATCGCGTACCGATACCTTTGCCCTCGTGTGCGCCCTCGATAATTCCGGGAATGTCAGCCATGACGAACGAGTGGCCATCGCGTACCTCGACGATGCCGAGATTCGGCTCTAATGTCGTGAATGCGTAGTTGGCAATCTTTGGTTTTGCGGCCGAAACAACCGACAGCAGGGTACTCTTACCCGCATTCGGAAAACCAACCAAACCAACATCGGCCAATACCTTCAATTCAAGGACAAATGCACCTTCGTCACCATCCTCGCCAGGTTGCGAGTAGCGTGGTGCTTGATTTGTAGGCGTTTTGAAGTGCCAATTGCCCAAGCCGCCGCGACCGCCTTTCAGCAACACTAGCTGTTCTCCATCCTCGGTAACCTCTCCGACATACTCCATTTCCGTCGTGCCGTCTTCTAACTCTACAACGCGACGTGCAACCGTACCGAGCGGAACAGGAATGATAATATCTTTGGCATCCTTTCCCGATGAACGTGCACCGGAACCACATTCGCCATCCTCGGCAAATTGGTGACGCTGATATTTGAGGTGAATAAGAGTCCAATATTGACGGTCTCCTCGCAAAATAATGCTACCACCCTTACCACCATCGCCACCATCGGGGCCACCAAAGGCAACGAACTTCTCACGGCGGAAGTGCGACGAACCGGCACCGCCATGACCCGAACGGGCAAATATCTTTACGTAATCAACAAAATTGGAACCTGCCATAATTCTTCGGCTGTGTTTCGTATTTTACATTCTTTGCGGAACGTCTATTCCGAGCAGACGCATCGAGCGTGCAATGACGCGTGCAACCTGTGCTGCAAGTCGCAGACGCATGCACTTGGTTTCGTTGCACTCTTCGCGCAAAATCGAGTGGTCGTGATAATAACCGTTGAAAAGCTTACACAAGTCGTACGTGTATGCTGCGATGAGCGATGGAGCGAATTGCTCGCCAGCTGCCGCAACAACCGATGGATAGTCGCAGAGCGTTTTGATAATCTCAATCTCCTCAGGCAGATATTCCGCCAAAGCGTTTGCGCTCTTGTAGTCGATGTTCTGCTCCTCGGCCTTGCGAAGTACCGAGCAGATGCGGGCGTGTGTGTACTGAATGAATGGACCGGTGTTGCCGTTGAAGTCGATAGACTCGCGTGGGTCGAAGAGCATTGTCTTCTTCGGGTCAACCTTCAAAATGAAGTATTTGAGCGCACCGAGGCCGACCATCGTGCAGATGCTGTTTGCCTCATCTTCCGTGCAACCATCCAACTTGCCCAACTCGGCAGACATCTCGCGTGCGGTCGCAATCATGCCGGCTACTAAATCGTCGGCATCGACAACCGTGCCTTCGCGCGACTTCATTTTGCCCTCCGGCAACTCGACCATGCCGTACGAGAGGTGATAGATGTTGTCGCTCCACTCATATCCGAGCTTTTTCAGAACGAGTTTCAATACCTGGAAGTGGTAGTTCTGCTCGTTACCCACGACGTAAATCATATCGTCGAGCGAGTTCTCCTCAAAACGCTGCATTGCCGTACCGAGATCCTGGGTCATATATACCGATGTGCCATCGCCACGAAGGAGTAACTTCTGATCCAATCCGTCAGCCGTCAGGTCAATCCATACCGAATTGTCCTCCTTGCGGAAGAAGATTCCCTTATCCAGACCCTCCTGCACAATAGACTTGCCGAGCAGATAGGTCTGCGACTCGTAATAAACCTTGTCGAAATCGACACCGAGTGCCTTGTATGTAACATCGAAACCGTCATATACCCAGCCGTTCATCTTTTCCCACAAAGCGCGCACCTCCTCGTCTTTTGCCTCCCATTTGCGGAGCATCTCCTGGGCCTGCAACATAATAGGGGCCTTCTTTTTTGCCTCCTCTTCGTCCATGCCGTCAGCTACGAGTTGCTTGATTTCGGCTTTATAGTGCTTATCAAATTCGACATAATAATCGCCAACCAAGTGGTCGCCCTTCTTGCCAGTTGATTCCGGAGTTGCACCATTGCCGTAGAGCAACCACGCAACCATCGACTTGCAGATGTGAATACCGCGGTCGTTCACGAGATTCACCTTGATAACATTGTGTCCATTGGCTTTGAGAATCTGTGCTACCGAATAACCGAGCAGATTATTGCGAATGTGACCCAAGTGCAACGGCTTGTTGGTGTTAGGCGACGAATACTCAATCATAATGTTTCGCCCCGTCGGTGCAGCCTGACCATAATCGTCGGTGGCGGCAATCTCGGCGAAACGCTCACCCCAGAACGAAGCGTCGAGCGACAAGTTGAGAAAACCTTTGATGACGTTGAATGCGCTGAACTCGACATTCTCTGCCACGATGCGCTCGCCAATCTCTGTTGCTGTCGCTTCGGGCGATTTGCGCGATGCTTTGAGCAGCGGAAAAGTTACGAGCGTATAGTCGCCCGCAAACTCCTTGCGTGTTTTCTGTATCTGAATCTGTGCCGGAGCCACCTCTCCATAGAGCGCGGCAACCGTACGTAAAACTACCTCCGAAATGTGTTGTTCGATATTCATATTCTGATAAATAATAAACCGCGCAAAGATAACGATTTTTGCCGATACTTGGGGTGCAAAGTTGAAAAAAAATATCTGTCCGGATTGTAATTTCCACGCAATATCTCTACTTTTGTGGCAATAAAACGGAAAAATATAATTTAATATATGAAACGAACACTTATTTTCGCACTCGTTGCGACGCTGTTCGCCGCGTGCTCAACTGATCCGATGCAACACCTTGCTGCGGAGTTTTCTGAAACGCTGACCGTATCGTTTGACGAGGAGTGCGCGCGCGTCCAACTCGATGGTAATTCGATGGTTTGGACGGCTGATGACCATATCTCCGTCTTTTTGCGCTCGGATGCTAACCAGCAATGGAAGTTTTTGGGCGAGACGGGCGACGCCGGAGGTTCGTTGCAGTGTGTGGATGCAGGCGTGGCTGCCAATACGATGAATAAAGTCATCGCTCTTTATCCGTATAGTGCAGATTATCGCATCAATCCTCAAACGCTATCTGTCGAGGCGTTTATGCCAGCCGAGCAGATTTATCTTGCAGATAGTTTCGGTGTCGGTTCCTCGATATTGGTTTCGTCGGGCAATGATGACCATTTGGCCTTCAAAAACGTCTGTGGTTGGCTTAAATTGCAGTTTACTGGTTCGGGCAGCGTGGAAAAAATCGTTCTGCGAGGCAATAACGGCGAACAAGTTGCGGGTGGTGTAACGATTGATACGTCGAATGCATCGTGTACGCTTGCATCCGAGATAAATGGATCTTCCGTGTCCGTTTTAACGGAAGTTACGCTCCGTTGCACGACGCCGGTTGCGCTCGATAAGACAACTCCGACTACATTCTATATTGCACTGCCACCACAAACCTTTGCAGGGGGGCTTACGGCTCGGGCAATATGTGAGGACGGTACGCAGATGACCAAGATTACTCAAAACTCTGTTACCATCACCCGCAACCATATCGTGCCAATGAGCGAGGTGAAATACTCGGCTACCAATGTTATTTATTATACCTCATCGGACGGCAAGGTTGTAACACCGAGATATGCGCGTTTTGGCGTAAATGTCATCTCTAATACATATGAAAACGGTATTGGTAAGATTGTCTGCGATAGCGACATAACGGAAATCGGTAAAGAGGCATTCTATCAACGCACCAAACTCACAACTATAATCATTCCGGAGACCGTTACGGCGATTGGTGAGTGCGCATTCCAGCGATGTGGCTTTTTGGAAAATATTACGATTCCGAACAGTGTGACGACGATTGGAGAGAGTGCATTCCAACGATGCACCGCCTTGACAAAGGCGACACTCTCGACGCGCCTGACCGAGATAAAGTATAACACCTTCGGTGATTGTCCAGCATTGAAAACCGTAACAATTCCTGCAAATGTCGAGACGATTGGCGAGAGAGCATTCGATAGTTGCGATTCGTTAGAGAATTTGGAGATTTGTAACGGTGTTAAGAATATTGATCTATCTGCGTTTGCAAATTGCTCGGCATTAACAAGTGTTGTGATTCCGGATAGTGTAACAGAGATTGGCGAGAGTGCATTTTATAACTGTACAAAACTTGCGGAAATTACGCTTGGTGATGGCTTGAAGACGATTGGAAACGCTGTATTCTATCGCTGTTTTGCACTGGAAAGCATCGCAATCCCCGATAGTGTAACAACGATTGGCGAGCGATCGTTTAATAGTTGTGTAAAGTTGGGTGCGTTCGACGGTAAATTTGCGACAGCCGATAAGCGTTGCTTGGTTATTGATGGCGTGCTTAATTCGTATGCTCCGGCCGGACAGACCGAATATACTATACCAGAGGGTGTAACCACTATCGGTACATACTCTTTTGCCGATACCTATGGATTGGTGAAGATCGTAATCCCGAAAGGCGTTACGCTGATTGATGATCGTGCATTTCAGAATTCTAATCTTAAAAGCGTGATAATTGGTCCCTCGGTCAAGAAAATTTCCGCTTATGCGTTTTACGGGTGTTCGGCATTGCAAGAGATAGAGATTCCTAATAGTGTTACCATAATTGGACAATATGCATTTTTTTCCTGCCAATCGTTGTCAAAGGTTACTATCCCTAATAGTGTAACAACGATTGGTAAGTCTGCTTTTAGTTCTTGTACAGCATTGACAAGCGTCGTTATTCCTGATAGTATAACGTCTATTGAGTTAGGTGTGTTCGGCGGCTGCTCTTCGTTGACAGATGTAACACTTCCAGACAGCATTACCTCTATCGGTAATTCTTCGTTTGCATCTTGTTCGGCATTGGAGAGTTTTACGATTCCGGTTAATGTAAACTTTATAGGTTGGAAGGCATTTAATTATTGTACTGCATTGACAAGCGTCTATTGCAAACCCGAAACTCCGCCGACGCTGGAAAGTGATGTATTTCGCTCCACTACTGCCGATTTGAAATTTTACGTACCGAATTCCGTTGACGATTCCATTCTTAATAGCTATAAAACAGCTTCCGGTTGGAGCGAGTACGCCTCGGCAATCTATCCGTACTAGTTTGGAAATTAACCAACCATAGTACCATAGTATTAAAACCGCAGTCGGCATTTGCGCGTACTGCGGTTTTTTTATACCTTTGCAAAAAGATTTTTCGCAATGAGAGAGATTACCATACATTCGACGGAAGAGTTGCCGAAAGTGGCAGCGGAGGTGATGGATGCACTTGCCGGTCGCTCGGTGGTCGCATTTTTCGGACAGATGGGCGCCGGAAAGACAACGCTTATCAGCGCACTTATGGAGTATCTTGGTTCGTCGGACACGGTGACGAGTCCGACATTTGCACTTGTGAACCAATATTACACAGGTGCAGGCGAGCCGGTCTATCACTTCGATTTCTATCGCATCAATTCGCTTGCCGAGGCGTTCGATATGGGTTACGAAGAGTATTTCTACTCGGGAGACCTTTGTCTGGTTGAATGGCCGGAGAAGATTGAACAACTGTTGCCGGAAGAGGTTGTCGTCGTGCGTATCGAGGCGCTTGATGAGACCTCGCGCCGATTTACGATAGAGTAGCGAAGCAAAAAAAGTCGATAAATCGGGCTTGCGGCTGAAAATATTTGCCGTATCGTATTGGCTTTTTTGAATAAGTTTATAACTTTGCCACACTATAAGTGCCGCCTATGCCTAACGTGGAGCGTGGAGCGATGTGGAGCGTGAGAATAAGAGCGAAGTGCGGCGTAGTGAAGAAACAAATGAAAGCATTTACAACAGTCAATGAGTTGCGTGCGGCATTGGCCGGAGTTCGCAACGGAAAGGTAGGTTTTGTGCCTACGATGGGGGCTCTGCATGAGGGGCATATTTCGCTTGTGGAGTGCGCTCGTAAAGAGTGCGACACGGTGGTTGTCAGCGTATTTGTCAATCCTACACAGTTTAACGATAAAACCGACTTGAAAAATTATCCGCGTACGCCGGAGGCAGATGCAGCAATGCTTGAAGCAGCCGGTGTGGATTATGTTTTGTTCCCGTCGGTCGATGAGATATACCCCGAGCCGGATGAGCGTGTGTTCGATTTCGGAGAGGTGGATAAAGTGATGGAGGGCGCTACACGTCCGGGCCACTTCAACGGAGTGGCACAGGTTGTCAGCCGTCTGTTCGCAATAGTAGAGCCTGATAAAGCATATTTTGGCGAGAAAGATTTTCAGCAGATTGCGGTCATTCGCGCTATGGTCGAGCAATTGGCTCTCACGGTCGAGATTGTCGATTGTCCGATTATTCGTGATGTGGACGGACTTGCGCTTTCGTCGCGTAACACGTTACTCGATGCCGAGCATCGCGCAGCAGCACCACACATCTACGAGGTGCTTTCGGCTGCGGCTGCGAAGGTGGGCGAGAAGAGCCCTATGGAGTTGAGCGAGTGGGTTGTTGCAGAGGTTGAGTGTAATCCGCTCCTGAAAGTTATATATTTCCAAGCGGTTGATGCACGAACGATGCAGCAGGTCGGCTCGTGGGATGACGCCGAGCGCGTACAGGGTTGTATTGCCGTACAGGCTGGTGCCATCCGATTGATTGATAACATAAAATTGAAATAGAGATACAGCAATATGATAATCGAAGTTCTCAAATCAAAAATACATCGCGTAACCGTAACGCAGGCAAATGTCGATTATGTGGGTAGTATTACCATCGATTCGGCATTGATGGAGGCAGCAAATATAATTCGTGGCGAGAAAGTGCAGGTGGTAAATGTAACCAATGGCGAGCGTCTTGAAACGTACGCCATCCCCGGTGAGGCGGGCAGTGGTGTGATTTGCCTGAATGGTGCTGCTGCGCATAAGGCTTCGGTGGGTGATGTGATTATCATCATCTCCTATGCACAGATGGATTTCGAGCAGGCAATGACCTTCACACCTAACGTTATATTTCCGGAGACAGCAACTAATCAACTCGTTCGATAGATGAACATCTTGCTCTCAACGCTTGCATTTTTGTTTATTATTGTGGGTATTATCGGCTGTATCGTGCCAATTCTACCCGGAGTGATATTGGCTTTTGCAGGTTTGTTGTGCGCCTATTTTTGCTCTTTTTCCCAGATTGCGACTTCGACCATTTGGATCTATCTTGCACTAACGCTAATAGTCTCTATTATTGACTATATTCTACCGGCATACTTGACTAAACTCTCTGGTGGTTCGCGTGCCGGACAACGTGGCGCAACGGCAGGTCTTGTTATTGGCATGCTGATGGGTAGTATCGTCGGTGCCATCATAGGCCCATTTATCGGCGCCGTTATCGGCGAATTGGTAAACGATGGCTCGAATACGGTGCGTGCCATTAAGGTTGGCGTCGGTTCATTCTTTTCGTTCATTGTCGGCACGGGCTTAAAGGTTATCGTGTCGTTTGCCATGTTGCTGAAAGTTGTGGAGGATGTTTTTCCTGTTGTGCGCGACTGGTTTATGGGACTGTTTGCATAAGCACAGAGTATTCCTATACTATATATCAATATATGTGTAAGAAATATCTGTTTTTATGAAACAGAACAACTTAAATTCTTGATAAACTGTTTATTTCCAATAATATGAAACGATTGTGCTTAATTTTTACGATGGTGGCTCTGGTGCTGCTTTCGTCTTGCTCGCAGTATCGTTACGAGCAGGTGTCGGGTGACGCAATGAAGACGCGTATATATACGCTCGACAACGGATTGAAGGTCTATATGTCGGTCAATAAAGAGCAACCTCGCTTGCAGACGATGATTGCAGTCCGCGTCGGTTCGAAGAACGATCCGGCCGAGACGACCGGTTTGGCTCACTATTTTGAGCACCTTATGTTTAAGGGTACGGATAAGTTCGGTACGCAGAACTATGAGGTCGAGAAGCCGTTGCTCGACGAAATCGAACGTCTATTCGAGGTGTATCGCACAACGACTGAAGAGGCAGAGCGCAAGGCAATCTATGCGCAGATAGACAGCGTGTCGCAAGAGGCTTCGAAATACGCTATTCCGAACGAGTATGACAAACTGATGCAAGCAATCGGTGCCGACGGTACAAATGCTTGGACTTCGTTCGACGAGACAAACTACATCGAGAATATTCCATCGAATCAAATCGAGAATTGGGCAAAAGTCCAATCGGAGCGTTTTGCAAACGCTGTAATTCGAGGTTTCCACACCGAGTTGGAAACAGTTTACGAGGAGTACAATATGGGACTTACGCGCGACGATAGGAAGGTGTCGGACAAAATCCTTGAGTTGGCATTTCCCGACCATCCATACGGTACTCAAACCACAATCGGAAAGCAGGAGCATCTGAAAAATCCGTCGATTACCAATATCAAAAACTATTATAAGACCTACTACGTGCCGAATAATATGGCAATCTGTATGGCGGGTGATTTCAATCCGGATGAAGCAATAAAGATTATTGATAAGTATTTCGGAGGACTTACGCCAAACGATAATCTTCCGGCAGTGGTGGAGTATGTGCCTACACTCCCGACCGAAGTACGAGAGGCGGAGGTGTATGGCTTGGAGAGCGAGAGTGTTGCCATTGCTTGGCCGTTGAAAGGTGCCCGTAGTGAGGGCCGTCTTGTCGGTTCAATCCTCTCGTCGGTACTCTCGAATGGAGGAAGTTGCGGACTGCTCGACACCAACCTCTTGCAGGAGCAAAAGGTGTTGGATGCGGCTGGCAGTGTAATGTTCTTGGCAGATGCCGGTTTGCTAATTTTGGAAGGCGAACCGAAGGCGGGTCAGACGCTTGCAGAGGTGCGTGATTTGTTGCTTGCCGAGATCGAGAAGCTGCATAACGGCGAGTTTGACGAGTCGCTGCTACGTTCGATTATCGCCAACTATCGTCGAGGAGAGATGGCCCATTTGGAGAATAACTTCGCGCGAGCATATAAGATGGAGGAGGCCTTTATTCAGGGTTTGGATTGGGCTGATGTAGCAACCGAGCTTGATCGTGCGATGGATATAACCAAGGATGAAGTAGTAGCGTGGGCAAAGGAGAATATGCCTATGGACGGCTACTGCATCGTTTATAAGCGTCAGGGCGAAGACTCCTCGCAGAAGAAGATTGACAAGCCGCGGATTACGCCAATTTCGGCTAATCGTGATGCGCAGAGCAACTACCTCGTGGCAATGCAGAGTACAGAGGTTGAACCAATTGTTCCCGTATTTGTCGATTATGAGCAGGATATGGATCGTGCGCAGCTGGACAATGGTGTAGAAGTGCTCTACAAGCAGAACGATTCGAACGAACTATTCTCGCTCGTATATCTCTATGAGTTTGGCACATCGACCATAAAATCGATGGCTTTGGCTGCCGATTATATGGCATTGCTCGGCACAGCCGAGAAGGCGGCCGAGCAGATTCAGCGCGAGTTGTACGACCTTGCTTGCTCGTTCAATATTTCGGTTACAACCGACACGACCTACATAACCATCAATGGCCTTTCGGAGAATATGGAGAAGGCGTTGCAGATTGTCGAGGATTATATTGCTAATGTTGTGGGCGATGATGAGGTTTTGTCGGGTGTTAAGAGTGATGTCAAGCAGCAGCGCATCAATGCTAAAACCTCACAAAGAGATAATTTCAACGCATTGCAAACATATTGTCTTTATGGTCCTGATTACATTCGCTCGCGTACGCTTTCAAGCAAAGAGCTGCATGCGATTTCGTCCGACGAATTACTCTCACACATCAAGCAATTGCCAAATATTAAACACCGCATCCTCTACTATGGCCCTCAAACGATGAACGATCTCGTGGAACTGCTCGCTTCTGTACGCACAACCGAAGGTACTCTTATCGAATTGAAGTCGGAACCGGAGCCATCGCAAGCGGTAATAAAGCCGAATGTCATATTTGCAGAGTACGATGCAAAGCAGGTCTATTATATGCAGTATTCGTGTCGTGCAGAGGATAAATTCGACCTCGCAAAATCGCCTGTGGCAAATCTCTACAACAACTACTTCTCGGGTGGTATGAATGCAATCGTATTCCAGGAGATGCGTGAGGCCCGCGGTTTGGCATACTCGGCTTATAGTTACCTCGCAAAGGGCCGTATGCCGCACCATCCATACTATTTCTATGCCTTTATTGCTACGCAGAACGATAAGGTACAGCAGGCGGTTGAGGCGTTCGATGAGATTATTGAGGAGATGCCTCGTTCGGAGCAGGCCTTCGAATTGGCCAAGAGCGGAATGTTGGCTAATATGGAGAGTCAGCGCACAACCAAGATGGATATCCTGTGGAACTATCTCGAATACGAAAAGTTTGGTTTGACGGAGGATGTGAATAAGACATTGTACGAAGGTTTGCAATCGCTTACACTCGACGATGTTGTTGCCTTCCAACAGACGTTTATCAAGGGCAGACCTTATACCTACTCTATCTTGGGCGACAAAAACGACCTCGATATGAAGTATATCCGTACGCTCGGTGAGGTGAAGTTTGTCTCGCAAGAGGAGATTTTCGGATATTAGAATTGTTCTTCCGTACGAATAAATAGGGCTGTCCGCAAGGACAGCCCTATTTTGACCAATAAGCCCAATAAGCCCCAATAAGCCGCGAAGTGGGGGCATGAAAAACACAAATCCCGTTCGAGAAATCGAACGGGATTTGTTGCTTAAAGTGACTCCGACAGGATTCAAACCTGTAACCGCTTGATCCGTAGTCAAGTACTCTATTCAGTTGAGCTACGGAGCCATTTGCTG
>JAFNYX010000072.1 GCA_017654125.1 Alistipes sp.
CCGTACAACTCCGCCACAAGGCGCAACTTATCCACCGAACGCAATTCGGATATGTCAGACATTATATCGTCTATGGAGAGATACTTCGGAGCCCACAACGGACGCGATGCAATATGCGAAAGCGCATCGGCAAAGAAGAGTCTGGCACGCTGCGACGGAAAGAGTATGGAGAGCGACGAAATTTCGTCACCATACTTTTCATACAATCGTTCGGCAACCTCCGACAAAAACGTCTGCATACAACTTTGCGTATTTATTTGACAGGTGCAATCTCGCCACCAAACAACGAATTACGATTACGTAAAATAGCCGGTGAGCCTTTGTAATATAGTTTTGCAGAGGTAGATGTTACCGCCTCCAATCGCTCCTCGACCGAGAGATACACCTCCGCACCATGCGAAGCATTCACATCGGACGACACGGTCTTCAACGGCTGAGCATCAATGTGCGCCGTCGAAACGT
Organism: Alistipes sp.; assembly: GCA_017654125.1. Classification (GTDB taxonomy): domain Bacteria; phylum Bacteroidota; class Bacteroidia; order Bacteroidales; family Rikenellaceae; genus Alistipes. The sequence continues at coordinate 463 of JAFNYX010000072.1, forward strand.
TGAGTTTGAAGTAGCGCGACGAGCCACCTAACTTAATGGCACTCTTACCCGTACACTCCACAAACATATCGAGCACATCCACACTCATTGTCACAATGGCGCCGCCCGATACCACCACATCCAACAATGTACCCGTAAGTGGCTCTGCGAATGTGGCCGTTGCATGGTCAATCTTTATATCATCCAGTGCAACATAATATACCGTAACATCTGTCACGAGCGTCGTCTTCGAATCAAATCGTTCGGAAATCTGCAATACCCCGTTTTTATTCACCGCAGCACGGAATCGCGACGTGGCACTACCCTTCGTATCATATACAATCTTTGCCTCTTCGGCAGAAGCCACCTTCTTAAAAATAATATACATAGGACCCGAAACCGAGACCTTATTAAACTCCGGCAACCAATCCGTTTTTGGCAGAGTAACCATTGGCGCACTCGGCGACATTGACGAAGTGTTATCGCTCGCGCTCGTATTTTGAGCCGAAACACAATAACTCAAAAAAAGTGATATAGCGAAGAGTATAATAAATCGTTTCATAACTACAAATGCATCTAAATATGATTTTACCACAGCAAGATACAACTTTTTTTGCAGATACACACACTCTCCGAGATGTTTTTTACCACATTTTTCTCGTCTCGTCCGTTTATCTGACATAAACAGAACAATAATTTGTATTTTTATCTGCCACAAATAGCAAAATATTCGATATTTTTCGTATCTTTATAACGAATTTACGTATGCGTGCAGCAATCGCTCTACCAGCCACGCACACCAGACTGTTAAATGATTAAAATACAGAAAGTTATGAGAAAAATATTTACCTTATTACTCGCTATACTAATAAGTTGCTCGGTTGCCTTGGCGCAAACAACCACGACAACGACAACTACAACGACAAACAATACCGAGGCAAATGCGGAAACAAAGTCCGCAAAGAAGACTCGCAAGGTTCACGCCTTCGAAATTGAGATCGGTATTGGTGCCGCGCTCGGTGCCGACAATCTGAAATTTGACAAGACAAAGACCGGTTTTAATGGTTTGGCCGAGATTCGTTACAACTTCATTTGCGGTCTCGACATAGGTTTGCAGGCATCCATCAACGGCTTTAACCGTCAAACGCTCAATGCCGAGGCATTGAAATTCCTCTCGAAAAACGCATTTTTCGTCATGGACTACAACATTTTACAAGACAAGGGACTCTCGATATTTTTGGGCGTTGGAGCCGGTGCACAATGGAATAAGAACACCGGCGAATCGACCGATGAATACGCCAACTCCTTTCTTGGCAAAAATTTTACGTTTTGTGTGATGCCACGCGTCGGCATAGAGTTGTTCCACCGCGTTCGCGTAACGCTCGACTATAAATTCGGCGACAAGGCAAATCGTCACTTCGGACTCTCGGCTGGTTTCGTTTTGGGCGGAGGCAAAAAATAACACCCAATGAAAGCGAGCAACATAAAGGCCGAGATACTCAATGCCAGCGCAGGCTCGGGTAAGACATATCAACTTGCCTACAAATACGTGCGCGACATTCTGCGTAATCAGCCAGAGGACAAAGGAGGAGGCTTCGATCCGTACGCTTATCGTCGTATTCTCGCAGTGACCTTTACTAATAAGGCCACCGAAGAGATGAAGTCTCGTATCCTCAAACAAGTGCATCGACTCGGCGCAGGATTGAGCTCTCCGTATCTGAAATCACTTATGGAAGAGACTTCGCTCTCCGAGAAGGAGTTGCGCCGTCGTGCTGCTCGCGCACGAACAGCCATTTTGCACGACTATTCACGTTTCTCGATTCTAACAAACGACACCTTTTTCCAACGCATTTTGCGAGGTTTCATCAAAGAGTTGGGTATCGACATGAACTACAATATCGAACTCGACGCAACATCACTACTTACTCAGAGTGTCGATGAGCTGATGGAGAACATTGCCCACAATGCCGATTTAAGGGCATGGATATCCGAGATGATACAAGAAAATCTCATCGCTGGCAAACAGTGGAACGTACGCGAAGACTTTCTACGTCTGCGCAACGAGCTCTTCAAAGAGAGCACCAAGCGACACATCACACGCATTACCGATAAAAAGCAGTTCAAGAAACGAATATTCGGCTACATCAATCGCGCAGACAAAGAGTTGGCTCGCCTACAAGAGATTGGACGACAAGCCTGTGCGATGATTACCACAGCTGGATACGACCACTCCGATTTTACACGCAGCTTCACTCTGTATTTTGAGAAGGTTGCCGCCGGAACGGCAGACGTTGCATCGGCAACCATCGCCAAACACCGTAGCGACACCCCGTCCGAATGGTTTACAAAGGCCAAAAAGCCAACGTGCGGCCTGCTCGCACTTGCCGAGCAACTGCAACCGATGCTCGTCGAGGTGTGCGAATATGCACCGCTTGCAATCAGTCGCAATCTTATTCTGCAAAACTATCGCAGTTATGCATTGCTGAACGATATCTACCGCAAAGCGATGGATATATGTCACGAGGAGAACAGAATGTTGCTATCCGAAACCAAACATACGATTGCCGAATTTGTCACCGAGACGGACGCTCCGTTCATATATGAAAAGGTTGGCAATCGTTTCGAACGGTATATGATTGACGAGTTTCAAGACACGTCGTTTCGCGAGTGGAAAAACTTCCTACCGCTGTTGCGTAATGCAATGGCACAAAGTGCGAGTGCTGCCGTGCTGCTCGTCGGCGATATCAAGCAGTCGATATATCGTTGGCGAGGTAGCGATTGGAGTATTCTCGGCAAGGTTGCTCCGGAAGACTTGGCGCAAAACGGCAACGAAATAAGCATCGACACGCTGAAAAACAACTTCCGCAGTTTGGAGGGAATCGTCACATTCAACAATGAGTGCTTCGACCGCATTGTACGCACACATAACGCTCGTCTTAACGACATGTTGCTTACCGCTACCGAGCAGGGACAAATATCGACTGCGCGACAGAACGAGTTACACGACATGTTGGCCAACGCCTATGCAGAGCACCAACAGACGGCGCGACGTAGTGGAACGACCAATGGCTACATCAATGTTTCCACGTTCGACGAGGTGCCGGATATCGTATCTCGCGTAAAGAAGATTATCGACCACGGTTTCAAACCATGCGACATCACCATCCTCGTACGCGGAAAAGCAGAAGCATATTGCATCGCACAACAACTTCTGCGAGCCGACGAACGCAACGACGAACGTTACGGATGGGATATTATGACACAAGAGGCGTTGTTGCTCAACAATGCACCATCCGTACAATTTATCCTTGCAGTAATGCGTCTGTCGATAAATCGCAACGATGCAACAAGTCGAGCAATATATCTGCGCTACTATCACAACTGCGACTTTATGCACGCGTTTAGCGATGAGGAGTCCACTCTGTTCGATACGTTGCGTGCACTTTCGGTTGAGGACACATTCGAGCATATCGCCATTTACTATGCAGAGTTCCTGCACAAACACACAGCATATGTTCAAGCTCTGCACGAGCAGGTCGTACAATTCTGTTCGGGCAAATCGGCCGATACAGCGATGTTCTTGCGCTGGTGGGACGACAACAGCAAGGACTTGTCGGTCAGCATCGAACGTAGCGAGAAGGCCATCGAGATTATGACTATTCACAAGGCGAAGGGGTTGCAAAACAAAGTTATTCTTCTACCGTTCTGCCAATGGCCACTCAATCCGCAATCTTCATCCGGTCGCAAAACGTCAATTCTATGGGCAAAACCTGCCGCGGATGCAGGATTCGGCGATGAGGAAGAGTTCCCTATTTCAGCAAGCAAAGAGGTAAAGGATTCCATCTTCGCAGACGACTATTACAAAGAGATTGTATATTCGCACATCGAGGCAATCAACCTGCTATACGTTGCATTTACTCGTGCCTGCGAGCAGTTACATATATTTATTCCGGCAGAGCGGCCAACAAAAAACAACAGTAAAACGAAAAGTTGTTCGCACGTAAGCGACCTTATCCGTGAGGCATTAGGCATATCGGGCATATACGAGTCGAAATGTTGTTTCGAAAATGGTATTTTTGCTTCGCCCGAACCAACGGAGAGCAACTCTTCATCGGATGACGAACCACAACACTCCTCCGTTCGATTGACCGACTACAACATTTCGCCGGTCGGCATACGTCTGAGCAGTACGATGTCGCACTACTTCGAGGAGATGCCGACACTCTCGCCACGCGATACGGGCATTATGCTGCATCGGGCATTCGAGCAGGCAAGGCAACGCGAAGAGATTCCGCAAGCCGTTAAAGCTATGGTGCTTGATGGGTTGTTATCGCAAGAGGAGGCAACGGAGTTACAGCGCAACATCGACAAAGTACTCGATAGTTCGATAGCCGGCGAATGGTTTTCCGGCAAATGGGATAAGGTATTGTGCGAAAGCAGCATAATCGTTCCTAATGCAGGTATGAAACGCCCCGACCGCGTAATGATTGAGGGCAAACGTGCCGTTGTAGTCGATTATAAATTCGGTGAACGCGAACCGGCACACCGCAAACAGATAAGCGCGTACATTATGTATCTGCGCAGCATGGGCTACGAAGATATTACGGGATATGTTTGGTATGTCGGTCGTGGCGAGACAGACAAAATCGAGCCGTAAGTGCCCCAAGCTGATAACGAATAACCACATTTAAGAATAATTTTGTATTTTTGTCGTATGAACGCAACAATATTGAAGGTTATACCCCGCTCGTTCCGCGCCAAAGGATGTCTCGTGACGCTCACGATATTCGTTCGAGCATTGCTGAACTTCGTCGGCTTGGCAGCATTGTTGCCCGTATTGTACCTGATACTCGACATCGAAGCGATTCATACCAATCCAATTGCACAGCGCGTGTACGACTATTTCGGTTTTACATCCGACACAGCATTTGTTGTGGCGGTAGCAGTGGCAATGGTCGGTTTCATCATCGTAAAGAATCTGCTCGGGCTCGGGCTGTATCGTGTTGAGCGCGACTACATATATGCGCTATATAAGTATCTCTCGCGTAATCTATATATCGACTATTTCAATCGCGGTTTGTCGTTTATCAAGTCGTCCAACTCGGCAGTGTTGGCACGCAACGTGAATGTCGTTTGCTACACATTCGTTGCAGGTGTATTGCGCCCCATTGCATCAATACTCAGCGAGGCGATACTCTTCCTCATGCTATTCATCACGATTACCATATACAGTCCGCTTGCTGCGGCGCTATCAATTGGCATATTTATCCCGACCATTTGGCTATACTTCACGCTCGTTCGCCAGCGCGTAAATCAATACGGTCGAATCGAGAACGAGGCGCAGCGTCAAAAGTACCGTAACGTAATCGAGACCTATCGCGGCTATGCAGACATCGAAATCAACAATGGCTTCGGTTCAATGCTCGAATCCTTCGACCGCAATATTGACACCGTTGTAAGCGTCGGTGCAAAAAATGCGACGGTCGCAACCCTTCCACACACAATAACCGAGGTTGGCCTGGCTGCCGGCATGGCATTGCTTGTATCGCTTAGTGTGTGGATGAACGATAGCGATATGAAGATGCTCTTTGGTGTATTTGCCGTTGCTGCATTGCGTCTATTACCATCCATTCGCGCTATTATGGCGGCGTGGACATCGTTGCGCTACAACCGATACACGATAGCCATCATCTGCGATGCAGCAATTGATACGCAACGAGAGGTGGAGCGCACTTCCGACGAACGATTCGACTTCCGCCACGAAATCCGAGTCGAGGGGCTTTCATTCCGTTTCGACGACAGCAATCAGGACACGCTGCACGACCTCTCTTTCACTATCACAAAGGGAGAGCGCGTGGGTATCAATGGTCGTTCGGGAGCAGGCAAGACCACGCTTTTCAATCTCCTACTCGGGCTCTATCGCCCGACATCGGGTAGTATCCGCATCGACGGCGAAACGTTATCAGAAGAGAATCGTCGCAAGTGGCAGAATACCATCGGATATGTATCGCAGAGCGTATTCCTCACCGACAGTACCCTGCTCGCCAATATAACGCTCGGTAGTCGTCCGGAGCAAATCGACATGGAACGAGTTAAGCGCGCCGTTCGTATGGCATCATTGGACGAGTTTGTCAATAGTTTACCAAACGGTTTAGAAAGTCGTATAGGCGAGTGCGGAGCTTTGCTTTCAGGCGGACAGCGTCAGCGCATTGGCATTGCACGCGCTCTATACAAACGAGCAAACGTCCTATTCTTTGACGAAGCAACTTCTGCCCTCGACAACGAGACCGAACAGAGCATAAATCAATCCATCGAGGCGTTATCGCAGGCAGACACAACACTGACAATCGTAGTGATTGCACATCGCGAAAGTTCGCTATCGTACTGCAATCGCATCATAACATTGAAATAAAGATTTGAAAATGAACTATATAGTTGCAAAATACGGAATACGCACCGAGGGCACACATTCGGACTTGGTCGCTTGCGGAGTGCGTGGATTTGCCCCATTTGTAGTAGATACGCTCGACCAAGAGCCGGCAATGATTTTGCACACCGATCGACCACTATCGACCGACGACTACCCTTGCACAATGGAGTTGAGCCGATTCAATTTCGAGATGGATTTGGCAGAGTGTCTGCTATGTCGCTACGAGGGTGGCTATATCTTTACAATGGTTAAGGGCGAACGCAAATTCATCTTCGTCAAAGGCGACAACTCAAACGAAGTGCTTACCAATGTCGGAGTGGATGGTCCGATTGACGCGTTTTTGTTGCGTTTCGCACTATGGTTGATGTTTGGTCTGTGTATCGCGCCACTTGGTGGCATAGCAATACACTCGTCTGTAATCGTGGCAAACGGTGGAGCCGTGCTCTGTCTCGGCGAATCGGGAACGGGTAAAAGCACCCATACCCGCCTATGGCGCGAACATATTGCCGGAGCGCAACTGCTCAACGACGATAGTCCAATAATCCGCATGGTCGATGGTGTGGCTACGGCATTCGGTTCACCTTGGAGCGGCAAGACCCCATGCTATCGCAACCTACACTTCCCTATTCGGGGCTTTATACGTCTTTCGCAGGCTCCATACAACAAGATTCATCGCTTGCCGGTTCTCAACGCCATTGGCGCATTATTGCCATCTTGTCCGCCGGCATTTGCACATGACGATACGTTACAAGATAACATCTGCGACACGCTATCACAAATGATTGCGGGCGCACCGGTCTTTCATCTCGAATGTCTGCCCGATGCTGCTGCCGCACAACTTTCGTTCAACACCATATTTGGAGCATAATGGCAGCACCTAACTCATCGAATCGTGCGGTATTTTCAGTCGTCCGAGACCTGCTGTTAGAGGGCTCGAACGTCACTGCGAAGGTCAAGGGACAGAGCATGTTGCCTTTCTTTCGCAGTGGTTCAATTGTGACTCTACGCCCGATTCGGGAGGAGGATTTCCGACCGCTGAATGTCGTATTTGCCGACACGGGCCGCAATTTTGTTATCCACCGCATCATATCTATCAACGATACAAGCGTCACACTGCTCGGCGATGGAAATATTTACGGCACCGAAACAATGCCACGCGACAAGGTTTATGGCACAATTGATTGCTCCGCCACACATCTATTTTTTGCACGCATTTGGCTTCGAATGCGCTACTATCGCCGATACCCATTAGCGATTTTCCGTCGCGTAACGCCAAAATAGCATATTCTCTTATACGAGCCAGTGCGCTATACAAAAAGAGGTACTTGTTTCCAAGTACCTCTTCATTTTATCTTCATTGGATAGAGTGCAGGCGACAAGAGCGCCCCTCCCAACCCTAAAAGATTCGTAAATTATGCCTCCAAAGCAAAACGCTTGTAAGCAACAACGGTTGCCTCCTTATCGGCACGTGCAAGCATCTCGCGGATCGACTCCTTCTCACCAACAACAGCCTGGTTGAGAAGCGTATTCTCCTCGAAGAACTTACGCAACTTACCCTCAGCAATCTTCTCCAAAATTGCCTCTGGCTTGTTTGCATTCTTCGGATCCTGCTTCATCTGCTCAACAGCAAACGCCTTCTCCTTCTCAACGATCTCGGCAGGACAGTCGTCAACGTCGATCGAGATAGGAGCCATTGCAGTTGCCTGCATAGCAATCTTGTGAGCAACCTCTGCATCAACCTCCTTATTGAAGCCGAGCAAAGTACCGAGCTTCTTGTTGAAGTGAACGTAAGCGTTGATGAACGGAGCCTCTACGCGAGCGTAGTATGCCAACTCACACTTCTCACCGGTCTGACCCGACTTCTCGGTTACGATCTCCTCTACGGTGTGACCCTCGCCATTCTTAACTGCGAGCAATGCCTCGGTATCAGCTGCATCAGCTGCAACTGCGAGGTCGAGAATCTCGTTAGCCGAAGCCGAGAACTCACCGTTCTGTGCTACGAAGTCGGTCTCACAAGCGAGGCAGAGGATATAACCCTTCTGACCTACAATCTTGGTAACGACAACACCCTCGCTTGCCGTACGATCGGCACGCTTGGCAACTACCAACTTACCCTTCTCGCGGATGATATCCTGTGCACGGCTGTAATCGCCCTCTGCCTCGATGAGTGCCTTCTTGCAATCCATCATACCGGCACCGGTCATCTTGCGAAGCTTCATTACATCGGCAGCTTTAATCTCTATTGCCATAACTTTGTTCGTTTTTTTAGATGGTTAAAATTTAATTACTCGGCTTTCTGCTCCTCGGTGGCAGCAACAACCTCTGCTACAACTGCCTCCTCTGCATCAATCGAAGCCTTAACGCTCTTCTTGATACGTGGCTTGCTCTCCTTCTTTACAGGAGCTGCTTCGGTGTTAGCCTCTGCCTCAATCTGCTCCTTCTCCTTCTCGAGCTTGCGCTCCTCTGCGCCCTCTGCGATAGCGGCACAAACGGTGTCAAGGACAACAGCGATCGACTTGGTTGCATCGTCATTTGCTGGGATAACGTAATCAATGTCGGTTGGATCACAACAAGTATCTACCATTGCAAATACCGGAATATTCAATCGCTTTGCCTCCTTAACAGCGTTCTGCTCCTTCTGTACGTCGATAACGAACAACGCAGCAGGAAGACGATTAAGGTCGGCGATAGAACCGAGGTTCTTTTCGAGCTTTGCACGCTGACGTGCAATCTGCAACTTCTCACGCTTCGAGAAGTTATCGAAAATGCCGTCGCTGGTCATCTTATCGATGGTTGCCATCTTCTTAACGGCCTTTCGTATAGTTGGGAAGTTTGTCAGCATACCGCCAGCCCAACGCTCAGTAACGAAGGGCATACCTACGGTTGCCACCTTTTCGGCTACAATTTCCTTTGCTTGTTTTTTGGTTGCAACGAACAGTACACGGCGACCGCTCTTTGCGATCTGCTTGAGTGCTGCTGCTGCCTCATCCAACTTTACAACAGTCTTGTAAAGGTCGATGATATGGATGCCGTTCTTCTCCATAAAGATATATGGAGCCATTTTAGGATTCCACTTGCGCTTCAAGTGACCGAAATGAACGCCGGCCTCCAATAATGTATTAAAATCTGTACGTGACATTTTTAATTTACGTGTTTTGTTTGTTTAATTTTAATCCTCTTTGCATCAACCCCTCGGCAGTGACATATCAGCCAATCCGAGAAGTTTTCCGAGACAGGGCAATCGTCAAGTAATACGGTATA
>JAFNYX010000073.1 GCA_017654125.1 Alistipes sp.
GCAATGTAAAACATTGGTTTATGTTTCATAAGCATTTGTTTGCTACCGTAGCATCTCCTATGCGGTGGGTTATGTGCAAAAAGAAAGTGTGGAGATGATTTCCGTTTATTGAATAGAAGGTTGTGGAATGACCCGACAATAATAAACGATACAATGCCCCACACCTGTATATAGCAATACATTGGCGTGGGTAGCACACCAATAAGCGTATATACAAGAAATAGGTGTTGTCCGTTGTCCTATTGTCTTGAAAACTTCCACATTTTCTATTCAGGACTGCGAAAACACTTTCTATATGTCCGCTGTTCGGGCTTGCAATAAGCCGTTAAGCACTACAAAATTAGAAAAAGATTCGCAAACGAGCAACACTTCGCGGGACATTGTCGTATTAAATTATAACGAAACGATTACCTTAATATATAATAAAGGCGAAAATCCGTCGGATTCCCGCCCTTGTTTTATGTGTAACACAGGAGTGTTACTTGCGTAGTTCGAGGAGCGTGATTTCGGGACGAGTGCCGATGCGCATAAAGAAACCGACAACGCCGATGCCGTCGTTGATGTAGAGCGTTCTACCCTGCTCCTCGTAGAGCCCGCTCCATTCGCGGTACATTATCATCGCCGGCGAGAGCTGCAAGTTATCACACGAAAACTTGATTTGAGAGGAGTGAACGTGGCCGGCGAGTGTCAGGTCGCTATGGCTGCGGTCGCGCAAAAGATGCCAAACCTGTGGAAGATGCGACAGCGTGATACGGAACGTGGAGTCGGGAATATTCGCAAAAATAGACTCGGTGTCCAGATTGCTTGGTGTTTCAAACGAGTGTTTATAGACGAGTAGCGAGTCCGAAAAATCTATGCCGACGAACGCAATTGAATCCTCGGCACGACGAACGTATGCGACACTATCGCGCAAAAGTCGCCAATCGCAGTTGTGAATATGCTCAACGACGTATGCCGTATTCTCCTCCACCGACAACTCGACGGAATCCTTTACATACACGCCTCGGTCGTGGTTGCCGAGTACGGCATAGACTCCGTCGCGGGCTTTGATATCGCGCAACGTGGTGACGAGACGCGGCGTGAGCTCCGTGTGACGGATGTTGATAAGGTCGCCACAAAATGCGACCGCGTCGGGTTGCGTGGCGTTTATTATATCGACCAACTTTTTACACTGCTTTTGTGGTGAGAGCATTGTGCCAATGTGCACATCCGAAAAGAGTGCTATACGGTAGCCGTCAAACGATGCGGGAAGATTTTGGAATTGCAACGACACGTGTCGAACCTCCATGTCGGTTCTTGTCTTGATAATGCCGTAAATAAGCGTGCAGGAAATTGTAGCCGCTGTCATTGCGCCGAGCAATGTGGCTGTGCGGGATGATTTGCGTGGCAACCAAAATAGATAGAAACCGAGACGGGGCAATGTCAGCAGTACGTATAGTGTCATAAACCACATGGCGGTATGCATCGTGGTCGTCGTATTATCGTGTAGAACGATAATGTAAAGCGACATCGGAATATATGGCATAGCGTCAGCCACGAAGATGAGTACGCCGAGCGCAATGCGCCACATTGTGCTCCGAATGTATCGTATCGCTCGACGAAAGGCGATTATGTCCGCAATTACTACCGTTGCGACGGTTAGTATTATAATCCACTTAATCATGGTGCAAATATACAAATTTGTCTCAAAAGAACGGACTTGGTTGAGAGTTTACCGCATTTGTTTGGCATATATCTTGCGATTTGTGAGGCGTTGAATATTAAAAACATATGTCTATGAAAAAATTTCTACTTTTGTTTGTTGCGGTGTCTGTTTCGATTCCGTTATTTGCTCAACGACGCCACATAAGTCGCCATCAGTATGCCGGCAAGCCGACCGTGTATGTAATCTCGGTGACGGAGAGCGATACGCTGTGGAGCAACAATCCTGCACTTGCCGAACATCAAATGATGATGCAGAAGAATAAGGCTGCGCAATCGGCTATTGCTGACCATCGCAAGGCATTGCGTCCGGGTGTGCAACAGGTCGGTGAGCCGAGTGTGATTTTTGCCAATACCAAAAACTCATTCTCATTTGCTATTGGTGGTTATGTAAATTTGCAACTCGGTTACGGGTTTGACTCGACGATAGACAACATAGATGTCGTGCCGTTTGATATACCTATTCCGAGCAATTATGCCTCCAAGCAGCGACTGATGATGGACGCCTCCACGTCGCGCGTATATTTTAGAGGTATCGCCCGCACAAAAAAACTCGGCCCTGTGGAGATATTCTTTGATGTCGATTTCCGCGGAGGTGCCCAAGGTAGCTATACTCCACGTCTGCGTTCGGGTTATGTTTCGATGTTCGGACTTACGGTCGGTCGAGATGTCTCGACTTTCTGTGACTTGACAGCTGCGCCTACGACAATTGATTTCCAGGGTCCTAATGCCTATAATTTCAATTTTGCAACGATGATTCGCTATGAGTATTCGTTTCTCAATCGCCATATGAAGTTGGGTGTTGCTGCCGAAATCCCGAAGGTGTCGGCTACGTATGGAACGACGCTGGATGCTGTTCCGCAGCGTGTGCCCGATTTTCCGGTCTATTTGCAATATGCTTGGGGTAAGGAGCGTCAAAGCCATATTCGTGCATCGGCTGTTTTTCGCAATATGTATCTCTACAATAAAGAGCGCAAAGTGACCTCCGATTTGTTTGGATGGGGTGTGCAGGCAAGTGGTAATATACATATAGTTAAGATGTTGCAAATCTTTTTCAATGGTGTCTATGGTGAGGGTATTACGCCTTATATCCAGGATTTGACGGGCAATGGCCTCGATTTTACACCGAATCCGGAAGATCCGACCCGTGTGCAGACTATGCCGATGTATGGTTGGCAGGCGGCAGCACAACTCAATATTCTACCTAATCTTTTTATCTCGGGCGGATATTCGACCGTTACGGTTTGCAAGAAGAACGGCTACTATGCACCGGATGAGTATAAAAATGGACAATATGTCTTTGGTAACATCTTCTATCATGTTACGCCACGATTCCAGATAGCCGCCGAGTATCTGTGGGCAAAGCGAAAGAATATGAATAGCGAATACAACCAATCGAATCGTGTGAATATGATGGTGCAGTACAATTTTTAACACCTTAAAACACTATATTTTGTCGGAGTTCGGCGGTGCTTTTGCATAGTCGAACTCTTTTTTGTATCTTTACCCAAAATATGTGTGAAAGATTATGGAATTGCATTTTACAGGTATAGTCGTCGGTGTGGCAACTTTTCTTATTATCGGGTTGTTTCATCCGCTTGTTATTAAGGGCGAGTACTACTTCGGCGTCGGTTGCTGGTGGGTGTTTGCGCTCATAGGCATTGCGTCGATTGTTGGCTCACTGCTCGTGGAGAATGTGATAGTCTCTACCCTGCTGGCGGTTTTTGGTGCTTCTTCAATTTGGAGCATTGGTGAACTTTTTCAGCAGCGACGACGTGTGGAAAAGGGTTGGTTCCCGAAGCGTGAGAAGAAGTAACAAGCAATTAAGTTCTATGAGGCGATTTGCGGAGATATTTATGGCAATTATGTTGGTTGCAGTTGCTTTGATTTTGTTCGAGCGGCTGTATCCTCGTGCTGTCATTGCACCTTCTGGTGATGTTTCTTCGCTACTGCGTCGAGCAAAGATTGTCTTTGTGGGTGATGTGATGGCTCATACTCCGCAACTTAACGCTGCGAGACGAGCTGGCGGATACGATTTTTCGGATGTGTTCAAATATGTTAAACCGATATTTGGGACGGCGGATTTGGTGGTCGCTAATCTGGAAACGACGCTTGCCACGACCCCGCCTTATAGTGGCTATCCGTTATTCCGAACGCCGGCAGAGTTGGCTCGAGCGGCTGCTGATGCCGGTGTGGATGTGATGGCGACGGCAAATAACCATTCGCTTGATGCTGGTGCAGAGGGAGTGCGCTCGACGCTACGTATATTGGATGAATATGGCATAGGCCATACGGGCACGTCGGCTACATCGGAGCGGTGCGCACCGTACCAGACCGAGTGTGGCGGAATACGAATAGCCCTGATAAATTATACTTATGGAACGAATGGAATTGCAGTGCCGAAAGATGTGTCGGTTAATGTGTTGGACACGGTGGCGATAACTGCGGATATTGCCCGATGTGTCGATGCAGAGGTCAAGATCTGTTTGTTGCATTGGGGGGTGGAGTATTCGCGCAGACCATCGGTCGAACAGCGTCGCATTAGTCAGTTCCTGAATCGTCACGGAGTGTCGGTTGTCGTTGGTTCGCACCCGCATGTTGTACAACCAACGGAGTGTACAGCCGAAGGCGTTACGATATATTCGCTCGGTAATTTTGTGTCGAATCAAAGCGACCGATATGCCGATGGCGGCATTATCGCTGAGGTAGATATTGTGGAGGTAGAATCGGGCGAGTTCGAATATTTTTTGAATGTAGTTCCCGTTTGGGTGCATCGGCCCGATTATGCCGTGTTGCCTGTGTGCGTTGGTGATACGCTAAAAATGAGCGAGCAGCAACGCGTGTCGTATAGCCGTTTTATGAGTGATACGCAAACTCTTTTTCAAAATATGTAAAATTTTTACCTCCCGATTTAACTTTTACCCAGGGAGCGTATCTATATAAATGAATTCGACGAATAAATGAAGTGCGAGAGAGCGAGTAGCGAGGACTTGGTAAAAAGCCTGAAATCCAGTGGGGATGCCGTACGAGCGTGCGACATTATGGTAGAGCGCTATTATGAGCGGTTGTATTGGCATATACGTCGAATTGTCGTGTTACACGAAGACGCGGAGGACGTTTTGCAGGATACGTTTGTTGCGGCCTACTCGTCTTTCGAAAAGTTTAGAGGCGACAATGAAGGTTCTTTGGTGGCTTGGTTGTATAAGATAGCAACGAATTTGAGTATTCGTGCATTGCGTCGTCGCCGCACGTCGTTCTTTGTGTCGGTGGATTCAGTGCGAAATGTGTTGCGCGCAGACTTTGAGGGCGAGATTACTCCGAGTGCTGACGAAATCGCGGTAAAGTTGCAACGAGCGGTTATCGGATTGCCGATGAAGCAGAAGTTGGCGTTTAATTTGCGCTACTATGACGAATTGCCGTTTGAGACAATTTCGCAGATAACCGGACAGAGCGTATCGACGCTGAAAACCAACTACCATTACGCCGTAAAGAGAATAAAAGAAGAGGTTACACAGATAGAGTTATAGAGAGCTATGAAAGAGATGCCGTATCGTTTGCCGGAAGACGGTTTGGAGGTGACGAGAATCCGTTGCCACGCAGCCGTTAAGCGAGCGGAAGCCGAGTGCCGAGTTCGCCGTAGAAGTTATCGTTGGGCTGTGTCGTTGGCGACAGTCGTTGTGGGTGTATTTGTTGTACTGGCTGGATTGGAATATGTTGGTAGAGATACCGAATTCACCTCGCCGCATTACGAGAAGTTGATGTCGATGATGGAAAATGCTCCGGTGGATGTTGTGTATGATATGTCAGTGGATGCTGTGGAATATTACGAAGATGTGAGTATGTTGTAAAAAAATAGATAATAAGAACCTTTTATTTAGACTAAACTTTTATTGTTATGAAGAAGATGTTTTTGGTGGTAGCAGTAATTGCTGCTTCGGTATTCACCCTAACAGCACAGCCAAAGTCGGAGGGTGATAAGGCTGCTTATAAGGCAAAAATGGAGGAGATGATGAATGTGCGTTTGCAGATGCTTACCGATGAACTGAAACTCTCGGAGGCACAGGCCACTGCATTTGCTCCGGTGTATCGCGAGTATCGCAAGGATATTTCTCGTGTTGCAGATAAACGTCGAGCAAACGTGAAGAGAGAGGAGCTTACCAATGAAAATGCGTTGAAGGTTGTTGCTGCTCGTTTGGCGAATACGATTAACACAGCATCGGTTAAGCAGAAGTATTTGTGGATTTTCGCCGAGGTTATCGAGCCATTGCAGATTGAAAAACTCTATCGTGTGGATGACCGCATTGCTCGTGAGGCACGTAAAATCGCTCATTATAAGAAATAGTCGATATAGGTAGATTTTTTAAGTTTTAGACGGAAGAGCCCGCTTGATGATTGTCAGGCGGGCTCTCACATATTTAATAGTTTTCGCGTTTTGGCTCGAAGTACGATTGCGGATGCAGACATGTTGGACAAACGGTCGGCGCATCGGTTGCTTTGCAGATGTATCCGCAGTTGCGACACTGCCACCATATCTCGCCATCGCGATGAAAGAAATCGCCGTCTGTTAGGCGTGACAGTAGTTTTAGGTAGCGTCGCTCATGCTCAACCTCGACGCTCGCAACTTTTCGGAATGCTTCGGCCACCTCCGGAAAGCCCTCCTCATCGGCCGTTGCTGCAAATGTCGGATAGAGCGTGCTCCACTCCTCTTTCTCGCCCTGTGCGGCAGCAAGCAGGTTTTCGACCGTAGTGCCTATGCATCCAGCCGGGTATGTGGCGTCGTGAATTGTTGCGTGGCCGCCGGCCATCAGTTTGAAGAATCGTTTTGCGTGCTCCTTTTCTTGCTCGGCCGTTTCGTCGAATACGGCAGCAATCTGTTCGTATCCCTCTTTACGGGCAACACTTGCAAAGAAAGAGTAACGATTGCGCGCCTGCGATTCGCCTGCGAACGCTTTGAGCAGATTCTGCTCGGTAAGAGTACCTTTAAGACATTTCATTGTGCTTTCAGATTTTTTTGTTGATAATTACGCTTGCTTTGTAAGCAAATAACCTGCAAATACGCAAAGAATCTATGCAAATTGCCGATATTTTTATATCTTTGTAGGTCTTTTGTTGAAAATTGTAAATAGTACTAAATATGGCAGACGAAAAAATCATATTCTCGATGGTTGGTGTCTCGAAGACCTTCACCAACCAAAAGAAGGTATTGAACAACATCTACCTCTCATTTTTCTATGGTGCAAAAATCGGTATCATTGGTTTGAACGGCTCGGGTAAATCGACGCTCATGAAGATTATTGCCGGTATCGACAAGAACTATCAGGGCGAAGTAGTGTTCTCGCCGGGTTATACGGTCGGATATTTGGAGCAAGAACCGCAACTTGATGACAATAAGACTGTGAAAGAGATTGTCGAGGAGGGTTGCGCCGAGACGGTTGCTCTGCTCAAAGAGTATGAGGAGATAAATATGAAACTCTGCGAGCCGATGTCGGATGACGAGATGAATGCACTCATCGAGCGTCAAGGTGTGGTTTATGAGAAGATTGACCAGGTAAACGGTTGGGAGATTGATAGTGTTTTGGAGCGTGCAATGGATGCGTTGCGCTGTCCGGATTCGGATCAGAAGGTTGCGGTGCTGTCGGGTGGCGAGCGTCGTCGTGTAGCGTTGTGTCGTTTGTTGTTGCAGCAGCCGGATGTGTTGTTGCTCGATGAGC
>JAFNYX010000074.1 GCA_017654125.1 Alistipes sp.
CAGATGACTTTCTCGATTGGCTCGGTTGATTCGTTCCGTAGCGATTTGGACGAGGCGGTCGAGGCGTCGGGTAACAAGGTGTCGGTGACATACGACAACCACCGTGAAGATTGGTTTGATGTTGTGATGCAGTGGGTTCCGTGGCTCTTCTTCATCGCAATTTGGATATTTATCATGCGTGGATTTGCGCGTGGCGGCGGTGCCGGAGGTGGCAATATAATGAATGTCGGTAAGGCGCGTGCGCAGGAGTTTAATCAGGATGATCCGTCGCGTAAAATTACATTCAAGGACGTCGCAGGCTTGGAGGAGGCGAAGGTCGAGATTATGGAGATTGTCGATTTCTTGAAAAATGCAGGCAAGTATCGCGAACTTGGTGCCAAAATTCCGAAGGGCGCACTGCTTGTAGGCCCTCCGGGAACGGGTAAGACGTTGCTGGCAAAGGCGGTGGCCGGCGAGGCAAATGTGCCGTTCCTCTCGATTTCCGGCTCGGATTTCGTTGAGATGTTTGTGGGCGTTGGAGCCTCGCGTGTGCGAGACCTCTTCGACCAAGCAAAACAGAAGGCACCATGCATCGTGTTTATCGATGAGATTGATGCTATTGGTCGTGCTCGTGGTAAGAATGCCGGCTTTTCGGGCAACGATGAACGTGAAAATACGCTTAATCAGTTGCTTACCGAGATGGATGGCTTTCAGACTAACGCAGGTGTTATTGTGCTGGCGGCGACCAACCGCGCCGATATCCTCGATAAAGCGTTGATGCGTGCAGGCCGTTTTGACCGTCAGATTGAGGTCGGATTACCGGAGTTGCACGAGCGTCGCGAAATCTTCGATGTGCATCTGCGTCGCTTGAAACTCGACCCTGCGCTTGATCGC
Source organism: Alistipes sp. (assembly GCA_017654125.1). Classification (GTDB taxonomy): domain Bacteria; phylum Bacteroidota; class Bacteroidia; order Bacteroidales; family Rikenellaceae; genus Alistipes. Next base: position 874 of record JAFNYX010000074.1, read on the forward strand.
GATTTCCTGGCAAAGCAGACGCCGGGCTTTTCGGGTGCTGATATTGCCAACGTATGTAACGAGGCGGCACTGATTGCCGCACGCCATAATAAGTCGTTCGTTGCGAAGGAAGATTTTCTTGCGGCGGTTGATAGGATTATCGGCGGTTTGGAGCGTAAGAACAAGGTTATCTCGCCGAACGAGCGCAAGACTATCGCTTATCACGAGGCGGGTCACGCAACAGTGAGCTGGATTTTGGAGCATGCCAATCCGCTCGTGAAGGTTACGATTATTCCGCGAGGTAAGGCGTTGGGTGCAGCATGGTATCTGCCGGAAGAGCGTCAGATAACCACTCGTGAGCAGATGATGGACGAGCTGGCGGCGACGTTGGCGGGTCGTGTGTCGGAGCAGATGTTCTTCGGTCACCTCTCGACCGGCGCACTTAACGATTTGGAGCGCGTGACCAAGCAGGCATACGCAATGGTAGTGTATTATGGTATGGGTGGCAAGGTCGGCACGATAAGCTACTACGACTCGACGGGTCAGAGCGATATGGCATTTACCAAACCATACTCGGAGCGTACGGCGCAGCAGATTGATGACGAGGTGCGCGAGATTATCGATGCGGCATATGCTATGGCCGAGAAGGTGCTCACGGAGCACCACGACGGTATGGTGCGTTTAGCGGAGTTGTTGCTCGAACGCGAAGTTGTCTTTACGGAGGACGTCGAGCAGATATTCGGTAAGCGCAAGAAGGATATCGAACGCGAGGCTGCACAGCAGCAAGAGAAACAGGAGGAGGCTCCTGTTCCGGAAATTTCGGTGGCAGAGCATGCCGAGTCGGAGACTTTGACGGATGAGCAGACTGTCGCCTAATAATTGAAAACCAACTAACCTAAATGATATGACAAATAAGATGAAAAACTTGATGACGCGCACGTTGAGTGGTCTAGTTTTGTTGCTCTGCTTTCTGGGCGCAATTTTGTGGTCGAAGTGGAGCTTTGGCGCATTGTTGCTTGTCGTAATGATTGGCGCGCTTGTTGAGTTCTATCGCTTGTGTCGTTCGTGTGGCTACCAACCACTTCGTACAATCGGCGTAATTACGGGCGTTGCCATCTTTGCATTGGCGCTCTTCGTGTTTGTGCAATATGGCAACGTGGTTAGCTATGCGATGGGAAAACTTGTATTGGGACTCGTTCTCTATTTGTTGATGATTATTCCTGCTATGTTCGTTTGCGAGTTGTGGCATCGTAGCGAAACCCCAATCGCAAACGTTTCGACGACAATCGGCGGAGTTGTCTATGTTGCATTGCCGCTCTCGCTCATGCTCTTTGTGCCACTTATGCTGGGTGGTGGCGAATGGAATCCGATGATGGCATTGGCGTATATTGCTATCCTGTGGGTAAATGACGTGTTTGCCTATTTGGTCGGTATTACGCTCGGCCGTCGCCGTATGTGTGAGCGGATTTCTCCGAAAAAGTCGTGGGAGGGTTTCTTTGGTGGAGTCGTTGCTTCCATTGGTGCAGGTGTGTTGTGTGGTTGGTTATTGGATGGCAATATGCTCGTATGGGGTGGCTTGGCTGCCGTAGTTGCTGTTACGGGTGTTGCTGGCGATTTTGTTGAGTCGCTCTTCAAACGCTCGGCAGATGTTAAGGATTCGGGTGCGATTATGCCGGGTCATGGCGGTTTCCTCGACCGTTTTGACGCATTCCTGGTGTCGGCTCCGTATGCATTTGTATATTTGCTGATATTTGGAAATTTTTAGGACGTTAAGATGTCCAAACTTATGAAACTTCAAAATACCAATAACTTATGAGAATAAATAAGGAGGGTTATAGAATTATTGCCGTATCGGGCGTATGTTGTGCCGCGATGTGGGCACTCATATACTATATGTTAGAGGTGCAGGAGCGCAGTTGGTTGCTGATACTTCTTTCTGCATTGTTGGTGCTGTTTTGGTTCTTTATTGTTTCGTTTTTCCGCGAGCCACGTCGAGTGAAGATTCATGACGGGGATTTGGTCTTTTCGCCTTGCGATGGTCGAGTGGTTGTTACCGAGGTGGTACAGGATGACGAGTACTTCAAGGGTAAGCGCTTGCAAGTGTCGATATTTATGTCGGTGACCAATGTCCATATCAATTGGTTCCCGGTGGGCGGTATTGTTCGCTATTTTAAGTATCATCCGGGGCGATTTTTGGTTGCGTGGCATCCGAAGTCTTCGACCGAGAACGAGCGAACGACTACGGTTGTCGAGACAGATAAGGGCGTGGAGATTATGTTCCGTCAGATTGCCGGCGTAGTTGCTCGTCGTATCGTGTCATATATGAAGGTAGGAGAACACGTTGTGCAGAACGATAAGTGTGGATTTATTAAGTTTGGCTCTCGAATTGATATTCTTCTTCCGGAGGAGGCAAAGCTGTTGGTGGAGATTGGTGATCGCGTCGTAGGTACGCAAACTCCGATTGCACGTATCGGCGACTTCTCGGCAAAGGACGAAGAGGAGGAGTAGAATTTGGTCGAGAGAGAGTGAGTTGATAATTGTAGATATGGATACAACCCCTAAAAACCTTATACGCTGGATTGCCGGCCTCGCTGTTACGGCGGTTGTCGTGGCGCTGTTGTGGTACTTCCGTTCGGTCGTGATATATATTCTCGTATCGGCGGTGCTTGCCATCATCGGTCGTCCTGTCGTACGAGTAATTACGGGTATAAGAATTGGTCGTCGCCATGTTCCTCGTTGGCTCGCAGCATTGCTGACGCTTGTCTTTATGTGGGTTGTCATTATCGGTTTGTGTTCACTGATGATTCCGCTTGTGACGGGTAAAATTGCGTCGCTTGCATCGCTCGATTTGCGTTCGACGTTAGCTAATGTGCAGGAGCCTTTGGAGCGTGTGCAGGGCTTCCTTTCGACATTTATGGTTGCGCCGCAGAACGAGCAGGTTTCGATTACGGAGATTATTGTGAATTGGTTGCATAACGTCATCGACTACGGCACGATTAACGCAGCCTTTTCGTCGGTAATCGACTTGGGGTTGTCGATGCTTGTGGTTTTTTTCTCGGTGTCGTTTATTACGTTCTTCTTTATGAAAGAGGACGGATTGTTCTTAACGATGGTTACGGCACTCTTCCCGGAGCATTATAAACCGAATGTGGAGCGCGCGTTGGGTAAGATAACCGTCCTGCTTGCGCGATATTTTACGGGTTTGCTTACGGAGAGTCTGATTCTGATGGTTATCATTTCGGTTACGATGATTGCCTTCGGAATGCATGCCGAGGATGCGTGCTTTATCGGTACAATAATGGGCGTTATGAACGTCATTCCGTATGCTGGCCCGCTGATGGGGGGTATTGCATCGCTATTTGTCGGAGTTGTTTCTCCTATTGAGGGGTGTACGATTGGCTATACGATAACGGTTATTGTTTGTGTACTTATGACCGTAAAGGGTTTGGATGATTTCGTTTTGCAGCCAACACTCTACTCGGAGCGCGTAAATGCTCATCCGCTCGAAGTTTTTATCGTGATTTTGTTGGCTGGTTCGACTGTCGGCATTCTTGGTATGTTGCTTGCTATACCGTCATATACCGTGTTGCGAGTATTCGCCAAAGAGTTCTTTTCGCAATACTCACTCGTTAAAAAATTGACTAAAAATGTGTAGTGAGATGATACAAGAAGTGGAGAGCGTGATTATTGGTGGCAATCGGCTCGGGCGTACACTCGGCTTTCCGACGGCAAATATGGATGTTGCCGACCGTGGCGACCTTGAAAATGGTGTCTATGAGTCGGAGATAGATATTGACGGACAAACCTATCGAGCAATGTCTAATGTTGGTACACGCCCATCGGTGGATGGTAGTCGTCGACTACTCGAAACGCATATCTTCAATTTTCGGGGTGACTTGTATGGCCGTTGTCTGTGTGTGCGACTGTTGCGCAAGATTCGTAACGAGCAGAAGTTTTCGTCGATTGAAGAGTTGCGTGCGCAGTTGGAGTGCGATAAAATGGAGATTTACGGTGAATAGCCAAGCGTATTTCGTGATGTGAAAGAATAAGTCCCTGTCGAGTTTTTCGGCAGGGACTTTTGTTTTGTTGCGAGGGTTCGCTATGGAGACCAACCGATTATAACATCTCAATCTGTGTGAGTATCGGAGTAAAATCGGAGTGTGAGTCTGCAAATTCGTCGTACGAATGCTCGGTATGTCCATCCTCCGGCACATCCGAAATCATCTTTACGACTGCCACCGGAATCTTGCCACAAACGTCCGCTGCAATCTTGATAGCGGTAATCTCCATGTCGAAAATTGCGTGCTCGACACCGAAACGTTCCTTAATGGCTGCTACACTGCGGGCATTGACAAATGAGTCGCCCGTAAATACCGTAATATCATCTTTACCGACGAGCGAGAATGGGTCGGTTAGTTCCGGAATAAAACCATCCGGTACGTCGCAGTCGTGGTAACGTGCCACGTTAGGGCATACGATGTCGCCTTGCTTGAATCCGAGCGTGCCAGCAGCAAAGCCGACAACTACAATCATGTCGAACGATGTCGCACTCTTTGTGATGATGCTTGCTACGGTCGCAGCGGCTGCCGCCTTACCGATACCGCTCTGTGCGACCGTATATGTGTGGTGCAATGATGTCGCTGTTGCGATTGTAGCAGTCATATTCGCATATTCGCGATTGGTCGGTGTGATAATCAGTATATTCATGCTTTCGCTCTATTTTTCGGGAAACAATACCTTAATATATTTGGCCATTGCCTCGTTGGTCTCTTCGATAGCGTAGAGAGCCGGATTGCCACACTGTACCTCGTTCAGTCCCACGATATCGTCGGTCGAGCTGATAGGGAATACCTTTTCATACACTGCTTTGAGTGCTATGGCGATATCCTCTGCCGTTACGTTGTTCATTGTCGATAGGTAGAAACCCGTTTGGCAACCCATCGGGCAGAATGATACGATGCTTGCCCCGATCTTGTCATCGAGTCGCAGATGGTATGCCATCAAGTGCTCGATGGTATGCACCACGCCTGCCGATAATGGCTGCTTGTCCATCGGAGCGCAAAAGCGCAAGTCCCACGAAAGAACCGCGAGCGAGTCGTTGATTGTGTATGTCGAGCGCAGGTAAAGACCTTCGCGCAGTGTTCGATGATCGACATCGAACGATGATACTACCGATTTTTTCATTGTCATATAATTCTTTGTGTTTATTTCTCTTCGTTTATCAGTTTTTTGCGCTCCCAATGGCCTATTTCCATATCCGAAATTCGTTCTCCGTCAATAGTAAACCGTATAGCTGTACGCACGTCGTGAAAACCGTAGCATCCGGCTGCGCCTGGGTTGATGTGCAATAGGTCATAAACTTGGTCATAGATGACCTTTAATATGTGTGAATGTCCCGCAATAAATAGTTTTGGTCTGGCTGACTGAATGCGTTGCAATGCTTTGGGTGCATAGTGACGTGGATATCCGCCGATGTGGGTCATTAGTACAGTAACCTCTTCGCACTTAAACCATGCAAATTCATTAAAAGCCATACGTGTCGCGCCGCCGTCGATATTGCCATATACGGCACGTAGCGGCTTGAATGCGGCAATTTCGTCGGCCAGTTCGCGAGAGCCGATATCGCCGGCATGCCAAATCTCATCGACATCTTTCAGGAAGAGTCGCAACTTCTCGTCGAACGTTCCGTGTGTATCCGATATGACTCCGATGCGTTTCATGCGCAGGGCTCTATTTTTGTGAGTAGTTCGCTGTAAGATACTCTTTTACGCTGAAATGTGTCGGCTGTTTTCCGAAGGCCTGGTTTGCGACCTCCGTATCGACTTGCAGATGCTCTCCCTTCACAACGCATTTCTCGATAAAGTCTATGATATTGCTAATGTTGCGTGTCATCGGCTCCTCGGCAATTATGTGCGAACGATACTTTGCCGAGTGGAACCAATATGCTCCGCCTTTGCGTTTGAGTTGCTTGGCAATGAGCTTTGAACCGTAGAATCCGATGCCGAAGATGGACGCCTTCTTATATGGCACGTTGCAATCGGACGAACCGTGGAACATCATTACGGGGCAAGTTGTACCCTCCCATTTCGGGCGACCTCCGGTCGAGAAAACTGCACCGGC
>JAFNYX010000075.1 GCA_017654125.1 Alistipes sp.
ATTATCGGCACAAAAATCCTGCTCGAACACACGCTCTTCGCCTAACGTGGGCGGGGGCGCAGGGAAACAAACAAGCCGATGCACATATGAGCGTCGGCTTGTTTACCTTTATCGGCTTATGCCTACTCGGCTGGTGTCTCAGCTGGTGCCTCAACAGGTGCCTCGGCAGGAATCTCTGCCTGTGGGATAGTCTGCTCGGCAGGAGTTGCAATCTTCTCGATGAGAGCGTTGGCATCGGCTGCCGATGCGTTGCTCTGCTCAACAAGGTGGCTATCCATTGCGGTCGTTGCAATCAAGCTCAATACGAGGATGGCAACAGCGGTACCCCAAGTAAACTTTTCAAGAAAATCGGTGGTCTGACGAACACCCATAACCTGATTCGATGCGCCAAAGTTTGCAGCCATGCCGCTCTTTGGGCTCTGAACCAATACTGCGAGAACGAGAAGTACGCTCGCAATCAAAATCAATACGATACAAAGTGTGTATAACATATACTTAAAATTTTATTGTTTTTCCAATTTTTCGATTTTCTCGGCAAAGTAAATACTTTTTTCCGGATTTAGCAAACTTAATTTGCGATATATTTCAACTGCTTGCATTTTTAGCCCCTGAGCAAGGTAAACTTCTGCCAAATCCTCCGACACAAGGTCGTCGTCATCGTCAAACTCCGCTTCGGTCATAATATCCTCCTCCACACCCGAATCCTCCGCAACGATACGATAGTCGTCCAGGCGCAGAAAACGGTCGATAATCTCCCCTTCGGTCTCTTCCGTCAGGAGTTCGACATCAATCGACTGCATATCGAGAGACGAACTGTTGCGCGCCTCACGCAACACCGTATCGATAGGCATATCCTCACACGAAAGGTGGGCCACAACGCACCGCGCCGCCGTAAACCACGGATAACGCACAACGAGCGCACGAATTGCATCGAGCGAAACCGGCGATGAGCCGGCGGTGGAGATATATGACGTAAGGTCGCTCATGGATTACCAATTCGATGCCGAAGCCATAAATATATCGGTTACAAGTTGCTCGACAATCTCCGCAATGAGAGCACCCTCGACCTCCGTAAGCAGTTTGGTCGAATCATAGTCGGCATAGGCAGAGAATGTACGATTGAACGACATCTTATCGTCGATGGCGTTCGTAAACTTCACTTTAACAGTGATAGTCAGACGGTTTTGCAGTGCATAATCGCCACTCGCAACCGACGACGTAGTCGAGGTATAACCGACAATTTCACCTTCGAAAGCAAAATCGCCACCCTCGGGGACCTGTGTCAAATTCGTACGCGAAGCGAAACGCTGCGTGAGTTCATCGGTAAGCGTTGCACTCAATATCGGTGCAACCATCGGAGCATTATTCGGAAAATAGGCGACGCTGAATGTCTTTGCATCCGGCGGAATCGACGCTCCCGACAACGAGTATTTCACTGTACAGCCCGTGCAGCAAACGAGAGCCAACGCGGCAAATACGAACATAAGTTTTTTCATACCAACAAACTAACTATAATGTATAATTACTCTTCGATACCCAAATCCTTTATCTTGCGATAGAGCGTGCGTTCCGACATAAACAATTCGGCTGCTGCCGCACGACGTGACCCTCCGTTACGACGCAACGCTTTGATAATCTGGTCGCGTTGAACATCCGCCTTACTCATCGGGCGTACCACATCATCGACAACCTCCTCGCTTTCCGCGTAATCATCCTCCATCATCGGCAACGAAGGCAATAGACCTGCGATATCTGCGCGATGCGACGCTGCAACGTGCGACGAAACACCATAACCACCGCGCAACTCCATGACCATACGTTTCAAGTCGTTGATATCGTTACGCATATCGAAGAGAATCTTATAGAGCAATTCGCGCTCCGAGTTCATCTCCTCCATGCGCATTGCGCCCGCTACACTCGGCGACGAAGTCGGCATATCGGTCAGATAGCGCGAAAGAATCTCAGGCGTAATTTCGCGCGTCTGTTCAATGGCGGAAATCTGTTCTGCAACGTTTTTCAACTGGCGAATATTACCTCGCCAATAGTACTCCTCCAACATTTTTCGAGCCGCGGCATCGAGCGTTATTGCCGGCATACGATAACGCACCGCAACATCCGACGCAAAGCGACGGAAGAGCATATATATATCCTCCGGACGCTCGCGCAAAGCCGGCACCTGCACCGGAACCGTATTGAGTCGATAGTACAAATCTTCGCGAAAACGGCCCTCGGCGATTGCCTGCAACAGATTGTTGTTCGTCGCAGCAACCACTCTCACATTGGTCTTTTGCACCTTTGCCGAGCCAACACGAATAAACTCGCCCGTCTGCAAAACTCGCAGCAGGCGCACTTGCGTCGAGAGTGGCAACTCACCCACCTCGTCCAAGAATATCGTACCGCCATCTGCCTCCTCGAAGTAACCTTTGCGCGAATCAATCGCACCCGTAAAGGCTCCCTTCTCGTGGCCGAACAACTCCGAGTCGATGGTTCCCTCAGGAATCGCTCCGCAGTTCACGGCAACATATTTATTATGCTTACGAGCCGAAAAGGTGTGAATTATCTGCGGAAAGAACTCCTTTCCCACACCACTCTCGCCCGTCACGAGCACCGACAAATCGGTAGGCGCAACACGTAACGCAACCTCCAATGCTCGATTGAGAAGTTCCGAGTTACCTATTATTCCGAATCGTTGTTTTACGGAGAGTATATCCATAATAATACCTGTCTTTTTATCCTAATTTTGCGACGATGGTGCATCCATTGTCGCCTCTACCTGATAGCGCAAAGCATCCATCGCGGCTTCATCGTTCGACACCGAAAAGCGCGAGCAGTAGTAACCATAACCGATGGCCGCCAACGCCAGGCAAAGAACGACAATTGCCAATATCATAAATCTGTCCGTCGTACGAGGGTGCGACGAATGCTGTGGTCGGCGACGCTGTGGTGGTCGCGCATCTCGACGCTCCTCTGCACGATGTGATTGCGACTCTGGTTGTTGCTCTTGCGGTGCGTTCCGCTCCTTCGCAACCGAGTCTGCTGCCAACTCGGGAACAACTCTCTGCGTGATGTTACTCCTAGGCGTCGGAGTCGGTTCCGGCTCTTCAACGAGCGTCTGTTCCAACACCTCCGGCTCGGTTTCGTCCGAATCACCGCTATCGGCAGGCACCAACTCCTGCTCCGAGATTACATTCTCGACCGGCGCAACCTCCGCACTCTTCTTAAAAACGATTTCGCCTCGCGAACCTATGCTGAGCACACCAAACCCATTGAGCGGACAACTACCCGACTGCTCCAAGGCGTGACGCACCTCAAAGACAAAGCGATCGAGCTGGACTGCACACTCCAACTCGCTCAACCCTTCGGCCGTCAGTAACCCTCGCAAAACACCATCGTCCTGCGTTAGCAACTCCGAAAAAAGCACCTCATCGGCACCCTTCACGATAAAGCAACCAAGCGTCGGAACAACCAATCGGCGATTGGAGAGCAGATGGCGGGATATGATTTCGATTATCGTCATACACACTTCGCAAATTTGTGCAAAAATAGTTATTTTTGCCCGAACTATCAAAACGAAAGCACAAAACTTTCCCCAAAGCGACTTTTAGAACAGAATTTTCGACTCATTTAGCACAACCAAAAAACGCTCTATTTACGGCATATTACACGTTAGGCGAGTCCGGCCAAATACAAATTAAAATTGTTACTCCGCACAAAAAAACGCACCCCCGTTTTAGGAATGCGTTTATCAACATTCAGACATATGGCAACTTTTGGGACAGAGGGTACACCTCCCCCACTGTCGCCATACAACAAGCCGAAAATCTGCTATTTAGACGCTTTTGACGCGATTACAGAATCGATATACGCCTTAATTTTCGGTGCAGGATCTTCCCAACCCTCCGGCTTGATTACCTTATTATCTTTCGGGTTGTAGTGCGGCTTTCCGTCGGGCCACAATTTGGCCATATTTGCACGCTGCACAATATCGAACAACTCGTCCGCTTCAAGGCCCATCTCCACCATTGTTCCAAGCGCAAAATAGATCAAATCAATCATTGCATCCGCCTGCTCGTAGATATCCTCCGCAACAAGGAACTCGGCAACCTCCTCGTTCATCCATTTTGCTCGGCTCAACGCACGTTTTTTTGCAATCATAACCGGCTGCTCAGCAACCGGATGTCCGAATTTTTCGTGAAATTCACGAACGTCGTTCCACTCTTTTTTCATATAACTCGTATGGTCGTTATTATTGTTTCGATGTGCAAATGTACACTTTTTGCACGAAATCTCTTTATTTTCTCCATATATTATCGTATATTTGCGTGTTTTTTAGGCGTACTCGTGCGCGCGAACAGCACCGTAGCACCCATAAACGTCTGATAACAAACTAATAACAAGAAATTAAACGAATAATAACATACTACAAAAACATCAAAAATTATGTGCGGAATTGTTGGATATCTCGGTAAAGAACAAGCATATCAAATTCTGATTCAAGGACTTCATCGACTCGAATATAGAGGTTACGACTCGTCGGGTGTCGCAATGATCAGCGATAGCGGCGCGTTGAACATATACAAAGCAAAGGGCAAAGTTAAGGCGTTGGAAGACCACGCTCGCGACAAAGATTTGGGCGGCAACATCGGTATCGCCCATACTCGTTGGGCTACGCATGGTGAACCGAACGACATAAATGCTCACCCTCACTATTCGCAGTCGCGCAACATTGCTCTCGTTCACAACGGCACAATCGAGAACTACAACGTCCTCAAAGAGGCCCTCATGCAACAGGGTTATAGCTTCGTTAGCGAGACCGACACCGAGGTTGTCGTTCAACTCATCGAGTACATCAAGACGACCAACAACTGCTCGCTCTTCGATGCCGTAAAAGAGGCAGCTCGTCAGGTGGTGGGAGCATATGCCATTGCCGTCATCGACAAGAACAATCCGGATGAGATTATCGCCGCTCGTCAGTCGTCGCCGCTCGTAATCGGCATAAAGGAGAACGAGTACTTCCTCGCATCGGACGCAACACCGATTATCGAATATACGAACAAAGTGGTCTATCTGAACGACGGCGAGATTGCCGTAATCAACCGCAAGGATGGTCTGCGTGTATTCGATATCAACAGTCGCAGCGAGGCAAAAATCTGTATCACGGAGCTCAAAATGAGCATCGAGGAGTTGGAGAAGGGAGGTTATCCGCACTTTATGCTCAAAGAGATTTTCGAGCAGCCGAAGACACTTGCCGACTGCATCAGCGGCCGCATCTCGTCGGACGGCAAGCGCGTCGTATTGTCGGGCGTAATCGAAAACAAGGATAAGTTCCTCAATGCAAACCGTATCATTATCGTAGCATGTGGTACGTCGTGGCACGCTGCACTTATCGGTAAGCACCTCATCGAGGACTTTTGTCGTACACCGGTGGTTGTGGAGTATGCGAGCGAGTTCCGCTACTGCAACCCTGTCGTGGGCGAAGGTGACATCCTCATTGCACTCTCGCAGTCGGGCGAGACTGCCGATACATTGGCTGCATTGGAACTTGCCAAGTCGCGTGGAGCATTCGTATTCGGCATCTGTAACGTCATCGGCTCGTCAATTCCGCGTGCAACGCACTCGGGTTGTTACATCCACGTGGGTCCGGAGATTGGCGTTGCTTCGACCAAAGCCTTCACTGGCCAGGTAACCGTATTGGCAATGTTGGCTCTGCTCGTAGGTCAGATGAAGGGGCTCGTATCGGACGAGACGCTCGAAAAGGTTGCGTCTGACATCCGTCGCGTACCATCGCTCATTAAGGATATCTTCAAGATGAACGACCGCATTCAGGACCTTGCAAAGATATTTACCTACGCACACAACTTCCTCTATTTGGGTCGTGGTTATAACTATCCATCGGCATTGGAGGGTGCACTCAAACTCAAAGAGATTTCGTACATCCACGCCGAAGGTTATCCGGCAGCAGAGATGAAGCACGGCACGATTGCCCTCATCGACAACGATATGCCGTCGGTTGTAATCGCCATCAAGGATAATGTCTATGAGAAGACCGTAAGCAATATCCAGCAGGTCAAGGCTCGTGGCGGTAAGGTTGTGGCAATCGTAACCGAAGGCGATACGGTTGTTTCGGAGTTGGCTGACTACGTATTGGAGGTTCCGGAGATTTCGGAGTGCCTTACACCGCTGCTCACATCGGTACCGTTGCAGTTGCTCGCATACTACATTGCCGTAAACAAGGGTCGCAATGTCGATCAGCCGCGTAATCTCGCAAAATCGGTAACCGTAGAGTAATTCACCAACAAGACCAACAAACCAAAACCAAAACATTAAAAACCAAACTCGATATGAAAAGACTTCTTTTAACACTGACTCTTCTCTTTGCGCTCACCGCATCAGGCTTCGCGAAGGACTACGCGTTACATACGCCAAATACGATGATGGTACTCTCGGCCGAAGAGGGCAAACCACTCTACTTCCGCTACTATGGTTCGAAGGCGAAAGTTGATGATATTCGCGCCGTAGGCCGAATGGTTAAGTACGAAGCGTACCCCGCATTCGGAACATACTGCGACAAGCCGTATGCAGCACTCGTAAAGCAGCACGATGGCGACAACGCAGCTAAGTTAGTTGTCGAGAAAGTTGAAATGCGACCAGGTGGCGGTTTTTCGTTCCTGTTGCGCGACGTGGCGCATCCGACACTTGCCGTCAAGGTCAACTACTTCTCATACGAGGATTGCGACGTTATAAAGATGAATGCGGAGTACATCAACGAGGGCAAAAAGCCGGTTGTGCTCCAAAAATATATGTCGGCCGTTCTGCCGATTCAGTCGGACAACTGCGTACTGCTACATATCGACGGTTCGACCAAGAACGAATATAACGAGGTTGTCGAACCTCTTACGAGTGGTGTGCGCACAATCTCGTCGCAATCAGGCTCGCGCACGGCCATACACCACAACGCATCATTTATGCTCGGTCTGGACGGTCGTTTGGACGAGACCGATTGTCCGGTGATTGCCGGTACACTCTCGTGGATGGGCAACTTCCATTTCGAGTTCTACAACACATTGCAAGCCCGCATACCGACGCTCTTTATGGGCGGTATCAACCCTGCGGCAAGCGACTATACGTTGGCTGCAAAGAGCTCGCTCACAACTCCGGAGATGATTTTTACCTACTCGGCGAATGGTAAAGGCGAGGCATCGCGCACGTTACACCGTTGGGCTCGTCGCCACCACCTGCTCGACGGCACGAAGGAGCGCGAAGTGCTGCTCAACTCGTGGGAGGGCGTACACTTCGATATCAGCGAGACAAGCATGGTCGATATGACTCGTGATTTTGCCGCGCTCGGCGGCGAGATGTTCGTTGTGGATGATGGTTGGTTCGGCGAGAAGTATCCACGCAACAACGCCAAGACTTCGCTCGGCGATTGGAATCACGCTCCGGACAAATTGCCTCGCGGTGTGCAACCATTGATTGATATGGCACACTCAAATGGTATGAAATTCGGTATTTGGATTGAGCCGGAGATGGTCAATGTCAAGAGCGAACTCTACGAGAAGCACCCTGATTGGGTACTGCGTCATCCGGATTTCGATCCGTCGTATGGTCGTGGTGGTGGACAGTTGCTGCTTGATTTGACAAATCCGAAGGTGCAAGACCACGTATTTGGCGTGGTGGACAATCTGCTCACCAAGTATCCGGAAATCTACTACATCAAGTGGGATAACAATATGACGATGAACAACGCATCGTCACTCTACCTGCCAAAGGAGTTGCAGTCAAACCTCACAGTCGATTTCACACTCGCTTTGGAGAATATTTTGAAGCGTATTCGTGCCAAGTATCCGCACGTTGTAATTCAGTTATGCGCATCGGGAGGTGCCCGCCTCAACTACGGCTACATGCCATACTTCCAAGAGATGTGGACCTCGGACCAGACCGACGCATACCACCGCGTACTGATTCAGTGGGGCGCACTCAATTTCTACCCATCGAATATGTTGGCTGCTCACGTGGGCTCGCCATTCAGCAAATACACCCAACGCCACATCCCTATCAAGTATCGTTTCGACGTGGCTTCGATGTGTCGTCTCGGTATGGAGATGGTGCCATCGACCATGAACGACTCGGAGCGTGCCTACGCAAAACGCGCCATTGCAGAGTACAAGAAGATCCGTCCGATTGTACAGCAAGGTGACCTCTACCGACTCGTTTCGCCATATGAAGGTCTGCGCGACTTCACTTCGCTCATGTACGTCAGCGAGCAGAAGGATAAGGCGGTGCTATTTGTCTATCGCCACATCGTTAAGCACGACATGTCGAATATCATCATTCGTTTGCAGGGTCTCGACCCGAATGCAACATACGCCATCCGCGAGGTTGCTCCGGAGGTGGAAAATAAACCGGTACGACTCAACGGCAAGACGGTCAGCGGACATGTGCTGATGCAGGAGGGCGTGGTTATTCCGGAGTTGGTGAAGACATACTCCCAAAACCGTTCACACGGCGAGATGCGCCTGAGCAACGACTATCGCAGCGTTGTTTTGGAACTCACGAAGATTAACTAACTGACGCATTGTAACACAATAGGAGAAGATGATTCAGACGGCCGAATTCAAATGTAGTTCAGAGCGTATCGGACAAGTTCCGAAGGACGAGTTGCGCGACGTGGCGTTTATCGGACGCAGCAACGTCGGCAAATCGTCGCTCATAAATATGCTCACACGCCATAAGGGTTTGGCAAAGGTGTCGGCAACGCCGGGAAAAACACGCCTCATAAACCACTTCCTTATCGATAAAAAGTGGTATTTGGTCGATTTGCCCGGTTACGGCTATGCACGAACATCGAAGACGCAGCGTAGTGGTTTCTCAAAAATCATTACCGACTATGTCTTCAAGTGCGAGAAGATGCACTTCCTCTTCGTGTTGGTCGATTCGCGCCTCGAACCTCAACGCATCGACCTCGAATTTATCGAACAACTCGGCGAAGGAGGTGTACCATTCGGCATCATCTTCACCAAGTGCGACAAACTCTCGAAATCGCAGGTTTCACGCAGCGTTGCCACATACTCGAAACGACTCGCCGAACAATGGGAGGAGTTGCCTCCGATGTTCACATCGTCGAGTGAAAAGGGCGAAGGCCGCGAGGAAATCGTCGATTTTATCGAGAAAATATTAAAATAATTTAAGAAGTGGCGGCAAAATTGAAACATTTTCGCTACTTTTGAGACCTGAAACGACACAAAAGAAGAAACAACACTCATAATTAACTATTATGGCTATCCACAAAATCAAATTCTTTACGGGTCGCAACTCGCGTTACCTTGCCGAGAAGATTGTTGCTGCTTACGGCACAACGCTTGGCGAGTGCGAATGCCTCGAATTCAGCGATGGCGAGTTCCAGCCACGCTATACCGAATCCATTCGCGGATGTACGGTATTTATCATTCAATCCACCTTCCCGAAATCGGACAACCTGATGGAGTTGCTGATGATGATCGACGCAGCACGTCGTGCATCGGCATACAAAGTTATTGCGGTTATCCCTTATTTCGGCTGGGCTCGTCAGGACCGCAAGGATCGTCCGCGCGTTCCGATTACCTCCAAACTCGTGGCAAATATGCTCGTTGCGGCAGGTGTCGATCGCATTATGACCATGGACCTGCACGCAGACCAGATTCAGGGCTTCTTTGATGTTCCGGTTGATGCACTCTACGCAAGCGGTATGTTCGTGCCGTACATTCAGTCGCTCGGCATCGAGAATTTGTCGATTGCCGCACCGGACATGGGTGGAGCAAAACGCGCCGGTAACTATGCAAAGTTGCTCGGCACGCCGATCATCATCTCGCACAAGGAGCGCGCAAAGGCAAACGTCGTTGGATCGATGACCGCTATCGGTGACGTCGAGGGTCGTAACGTACTGATTGTCGATGACATGATTGACACGGCAGGCACAATATGTATGGCTGCAAACATGTTGATGGAGCGCGGCGCAAACAGCGTTCGTGCCGCGATTACCCACCCTGTATTGTCGGGTGCTGCGTATGACCGCATTAACGAGAGCGCATTGCAGGAGGTTATCGTTTCGGATACGATTCCGCTCAATCCGGAGAAGGATTTGCACAAGTTCACCGTGCTTTCGTGCGCAGATATCTTCGCAGAGGTTATCGAGCGAGTACACAACTACAAAGAGATTTCGTCGATTTTCTTCCATTAGAATTTCGTCCACGAGATAGACTTCAAACATAGGGCTGTCCAACAAGTTTGTTGGACAGCCCTATGTCTATATAAATAGGTGGAGGCCATCTGCCACAAACAACGAGCCGCATCTTGCATGAGATGCGGCTCGTACGATATAATGGATGTGATGTGCGCCCTGCTATTTGAGTGCAGCAAGCTGCTCGCGAATGGCGGCAATCTTCGCCTCGGCATCCGACTGTTTCGCACGCTCGTTGGCTACCACCTGAGCCGGAGCCGACGAAACGAAACGCTCGTTCGAAAGTTTCTTCATAACCGAAGCAAGGAAGCCCTCGTAGTATGCCAAATCCTTCTCCAACTTGGCAACCTCCTCCTCGACGTTCACATTATCGCCCATCGGAACGAAATACTGCGTGGTCTTGACAATAAAGCCGGCATCCGTCGCACACTTCTCCGTAACCGGAGTTACTGCCGAAAGATTACCCATCTTGCACAATACCGATTCGAACTCCGACGGATAGTTTTCATCCGTCACGACCTTCAACTCGATTTGCTCCTTCTGCGGCAAATTCTTCTGCTTGCGAATATTACGCACTGCCGACACAGCCTCCTGTAACAATGCAAAGCGTGCGAGCAACTGCTCGTCAATCGGCTGCGCCTCCGGCTTGCGGGCAACCATAATCGACTCGCCCTCTGCACGTGAAGCCAAATCCTGCCAAATCTCCTCAGTCACGAACGGCATAAACGGATGCAGAACGAGCATCAACTGCTCGAAGAAACGCTTTGTCGCTTCGATTGTTGCGAGGTCAATCGGCTGACCATATGCCGGTTTTACAATTTCGAGATACCAACCACTGAAATCATCCCAGAAGAGTTTGTATGCAACCATCAACGCCTCCGAAATACGGTAAGCACGGAAGTTGTCCTCAATCTCGGTAAGCGCAGCATTGAGTTTCGCCTCGAACCACGCCACACCGGCACGATTATTATCACTCTGTGCGAGCGACTCGTCCACCGACCAACCGTTGATGAGTCGGTATGCGTTCCAAATCTTGTTACCGAAGTTACGGCCCTGCTCGCAAAGCGCATCATCGAACATCAAGTCATTACCTGCGCTCGAACATAACATCATCGCAACGCGCACACCATCAGCACCATATTGTGCAATCAAATCGAGCGGATCGGGCGAATTACCCAACTGCTTCGACATCTTGCGACCTATCTTATCGCGCACGATACCCGTGAAATATACGTTGCGGAACGGCATCTCGCCACGATACTCGTAACCCGCCATAATCATACGTGCCACCCAGAAGAAGATGATATCCGGACCCGTCACAAGGTCGTTGGTCGGATAGTAGTAGCGAATCTCCTCATTGTCTGGATTGCGAATACCGTCGAAGACCGAAATCGGCCACAACCACGACGAGAACCAGGTATCGAGCACATCCTCATCCTGACGCAAGTCGCTCATCTGCAACGCAGCATCGCCTGCCTTCTCACGAGCCATAGCCAATGCCTCCTCGGCCGTCTCGGCTACGACATAACCGCCCTTCGGCAGATAGTATGCCGGAATGCGCTGACCCCACCATAACTGACGCGAAATACACCAATCCTTGATGTTCTCCATCCAGTGACGATACGTATTCTTATACTTCTCCGGAACAAAGCGGATGACATCCTCCATCACGGCCTTCGTTGCCGGCTTTGCAATATCAGACATCGACATAAACCACTGCATTGACAACTTCGGCTCGATGGCAACACCCGTACGCTCCGAATATCCGACATTATTGGTATATGGCTCGGTTTTCTCCATCAAACCGGCCGCCTCCAAATCCTTCTCAATCTGCTTGCGACACTCGAAACGATCCACACCGACGTACATACCCACCTTATCGTTAATCGTACCGTCGTCGTTGAAGATATCAATGGTCTCCAATCCGAACTTCTCGCCGAGCATATAGTCGTTCACATCGTGTGCCGGAGTAACCTTCAAAGCACCCGTACCGAACTCAATATCAACATATTCGTCGCGGATAATCGGAATCGAACGACCTACGAGTGGTACAATTACACGTGCACCCTCCGGAACATCGGCATAGCGCGGGTCGTTCGGATTCAGGCAGACTGCCGTATCACCGAGAATCGTCTCCGGACGAGTCGTTGCAACGATGATATTACGGTCCGTACCCTCCAATTTATAGCGCAAGTAGTAGAGTTTGCCCTGCGACTCTTTATAGATTACCTCCTCATCCGAGAGCGCGGTCTTTGCCGACGGATCCCAATGCACCATACGTACACCGCGGTAGATTTTACCCTTACGATAGAGGTCACAAAATACCTTGATAACGCCCTCAGTACGTGGCTCATCCATCGTAAAGCATGTACGCGCCCAATCGCACGACGCACCAAGTTTGCGCAACTGTTTGAGGATAATACCACCGTGCTTCTCCTTCCATTCCCAAGCGTGAGCAAGGAACTCCTCGCGAGTGAGCGACGACTTATCGATACCTTCGGCTTTGAGTTTGGCTACGACCTTCGCCTCCGTAGCAATCGAGGCATGGTCGGTACCCGGCACCCAGCATGCATTCTTGCCCGACATGCGCGCGCGACGCACCAACACGTCCTGCAACGTATTATTGAGCATATGGCCCATGTGGAGCATACCCGTCACGTTTGGTGGCGGAATAACAATCGTATATGGCTCACGTTCATCCGGTTCCGAGTGGAAAAGGTTGTGGTCGCACCAGTAGTCGTACCACTTCTGTTCAATCTCCTGTGGAGAGTACTTGTCAGCAATCTGCATAAGTCGATTAATTTTATATTTTTATTTCGTTTATATTTCCTATCTACGCTCTCTTCGCACGCGTTTTTACACACGCACGTTTTATCTTGCAAAGATACGAAAGTTTTTTCGAAAATACGCATTTTTCACCCCAAAACAGCACCACCACAGCGAAAAGTTGTACTCACCCCAAAAACTCGCAAAATAAACGAAGAATTCGTTCCTTTTTACAAATAAAATGCGTAACTTTGCGCGCAATTTTTCTTGCGCGCGCAGAACACATACGCGTAATACGCAGGCAAAGAGAGCGAAAGAGATTAAAAGGAATATTGATTGACGTTTCGACATGAAACACAAAAAATGAACAACGACAACCATATCCTTGCAAGAACAGAAAAAAATACAAACAAAAACAATAAACAAACAAAAAAACAAAATTCAAACAGTATGATTAAAAATCAGTTCGCCTCATATGAGGCACCGGAAGTACGCTTATGCAACATCCACATCGAGTCGGGTTTTGCAGCAAGCATTGTCATCGGCGACATTCAGGACGCCGAAACTGAAGATTGGGGAACTTTGGGTAACGAGTAAAAACAGAACAGCCATGAAACAGTTCTTCAAAATGATGATGTTCATCGTTGCAGCAACGATGGCATTCGCGGCATGTTCGCAGCAGTATGAGGACGAGACCCAGATCTCTGCTCCTACCATTAAAGTAACGGCAACTATGTTGCTCGAAGCAACCCGTTCGTCGTTTGGCGAGCCAGACGGCAAAATCTACCCTACCGAGTGGGATGGTGACGAGAAGATGAAGTACTCGTTGAACTTCGGCGACGCAAAGGACGTTGAGCCGACTTTCGTCGACGACCAGTCGGCAACCGCAGAGTTGACCCTTACGGACGATGGTAGTGGCTCGTACACTATCCACGCTCTCTCGCCGGCAAGCGCATACTTATCCGTTTTTGCAAGCGATAAGAAGTGGAACGTAACCGTACCTGCGACACAGACTCCGAGCGCTACATCGTGTGATCCTGCAGCGCAGATTCTCTATGGTGTATCGAATACTTCGGATGTACTCGACGGTTCGTACACTCTCTCATTCCACCACGCTCTTGCTTATGGTAAGATGACGCTCAAGAATCTTGCGCTCAATGGTGCAAAGATTTCGTCGGTTGCAATCACCACCGACAGCGATATCGCAGGTCGTCACTATGTATATCCATCGACAGGCGAAACTGCAGTAAATGTCGGTGCAAAGAGCATCACAATCATTACCGACACTGACGAGAATATCTGGTTCGCTTGTGCACCGGTAGCATTCAACTCGTTGAAGGTTACCGTTACGACCGATAAGGGTGTATATACCAAGACCATTTCGGCAAGCAAGGCCTTCAAGTCGGGTAAGATTGCCGTATTCTCGATTGATATGAGCGGCGTAGCGGCAGAGAAGCCGGTAGAGTATATGTTGCTCACCGATGTTGCCGACCTGAACATCGGCGACTATGTAATCCTTGCAAACACAGAGAACGCTGCTGCTATGTCTTCGACACAGAACGGCAACAACCGTTCGAAGGATGCTGTAACCATCGAGAATGGTTGCATCGTTGCTCCTGGTGACGGTGTTGAGATTTTCGAGGTTGAAGAGGGTACGAAGGCTGGCACCTTTGCTTTCAAGGCAACCAAGACCGCAGGTTATATCTATGCAGCATCGAGCGGTAGCAACTACTTGAGGACCGAGACGACTCTTTCGGATAATTCGAGCTTCGCTATCACTATTTCCAACGGCACAACAAGCATCGTTGCACAGGGCACGAACACTCGCAACGTTATGCAGTACAACCCAAACAGCAATGGTGGTCTGTTTGCTTGCTATGGTTCTGCATCACAGAAGCCGGTTGATGTTTACTATCTCCCTTCGGGCAATGCTCCTGCAACTCCGAAGATTAGCGCATCGGACATCGCAGACGTTCCGGCAGAGGGCGTTCAGGGCGCAACCGCAGACGTAACATTGAAGAACATCAACGGCAACGTAACCGTTACGAAGGACGGCACGGTAGTTACCGCAGCTTCGCTTTCGGGCGAGACTTTGACCTACACCGTTTCGGAGAACACGGGCGCTGCACGCGAGGGTTGGATTAAGTTGGCAGCCGATGGCGCCGAGTGCACTATCAAGGTTTCGCAGGTAGCAAATCCAGACGTAGCACAGACGCTCCCTTACGAGGAGTCGCTTACGGGTGGACAAGCATTGTTTACTATCGAAAACACAAGTATCGGCACACTCTCCTACGTATGGACTTACGACAGCAGAAATGGTGGATACATGAAAGCTTCGGCTTATGCAGGTGGTGCCAAAGCAGCAGAAGCATGGTTGGTATCGCCACTGATTTCGCTCGAAGGCGCAACAACTCCTGAATTGACCTTTACACACGCTATTAACTATGCAAATAGTGCAGATAATGCAAAAGCAGCATGTACTGTTTGGGTATCGAAGAATGGCGGTGCTTGGGAGCAGGTTACCGTTCCTACATATCCATCCGGCACAAGCTGGGATTTCGTTGATTCGGGTGCAATCTCGTTGTCGAAATATGTGGGCAGCATTATCAAGGTTGGTTTTAAGTACACCTCGACCAATAGCGTAGCATCAACTTGGGAGATTAAGAACTTCAAGGTTGCCGATGGTGGCGACGCTCCTGCAACCACTCCGCTCGATACCCCTGAGGTAACCGCTACGGCAGAGGGCAACACCATCTCCGTTTCGTGGAAGGCAATCACCGGTGCGGCGAACTACACCGTAACTTGCGGCACTGAGGAGAAGACCGTAACCGGCACTTCGGCAGAGTTTGAGGGCTTGGAATACGATACCACTTACAATGTATCGGTTGTTGCTAACCCTGCATCGGTAAGCACCAACACCAAGTCAGAAGCAGGTACTGCATCGGCAACCACCGAGGCAGACCCTAACGCAGGTGGCTCGGGCGAGGGCAGCAACGCAACCGACGTTATCAACCGCGAGTTTACCGGTGTTTCGGGCTCATCATATACCGAATGGACCGGCACCGGCACTTCGGGTGCAGTTTATGCAGGTCAGTCTTCCGGCGACCACGAGTCGGTTCAGTTGCGTAGCAAAAATAACAACTCTGGTATTATTGTAACCAAATCGGCAGGTAAGGTTAGCAAGGTTATCGTTACTTGGAACTCGAATACTGTTGATGGTCGCACATTGAATATCTACGGTAAGAAGAGCGCATATAGCGCAGCAACCGACTTGTACGACAATAGCAAGCAGGGCGAGTTGCTCGGCACGATTGTTAAGGGCACTTCGACCGAACTCACAATCAACGGCGACTACTCGTATATCGGCTTGCGTTCTTCGAGCGGTGCAATGTACCTCGATTATGTTCAGATTGTTTGGGGCGATGGTGGCGACACCCCTGCAACTACTCCGTTAAAGACTCCTACACTTTATGTTTCTACTATAGTCAACCAGGTTACTGTTTCGTGGGGCGCAGTTGATAATGCAAAGAACTACACCGTATCGTGTGGCGACAAGACGCAGACC
>JAFNYX010000076.1 GCA_017654125.1 Alistipes sp.
ACACCCTGACCAATGCGGATAGGGCCAGAACCGAGTACGACAATCTTGCGACGAGTGCTTACCACCGATTCGTTCTCCTGTTCGTAGGTCGAGTAGTAGTACGGAACATCTGCCTTGCACGAGCCGGCGCACGTGTCAATCATCTTATATACAGGGAGTACACCCATCTTCTCGCGCAACTCGAACACCTCTTGCTCGGTCATGCCCCACAGCTGTCCGATAAACTTATCGCCGAAGCCCATACGCTACGCTTCGCGTAATACCTCACGGTCGGCTTTGTTCGCACGTACGACATCCTCCATGCGGATAATACGCTTGAACTTTTCGAGGAAGAGCATATCAATCTTCGTGCGGTCATAGATGAGTGAGCGATCGACACCTCGGCGCAATAACTCTGCAATGGCATAGATGCGGTCGTCGGTACTGCGCGTAATGTATGCGAGCATGTCCTGAATCGACATGTCGTCGAACTTTTTGTGGTGCAGGTGGCATACGCCCGTTTCGAGCGAGCGGAACGCTTTCAGGATACTCTCTTCTAGTGTTCGACCGATGCTCATAACCTCGCCCGTCGCCTTCATCTGTGTACCGAGTTCGTTTGATGCCTCGCTGAACTTATCGAACGGGAAACGAGCCACTTTGGTTACTACGTAATCCAATGCCGGCTCGGCACATGCAGGAGCCGTAGCAAGCATAATCTCGTCGAGTGTCATTCCGACTGCTACCTTTGCCGTAACGCGGGCGATAGGGTAGCCGCTGGCTTTCGATGCGAGAGCTGACGAACGCGATACTCGCGGATTGACCTCGATGATGTAGTATTTGAACGAGAGTGGGTCGAGTGCAAACTGCACGTTGCAACCACCCTCGATGCGCAACGCGCGAATCAAACGCAGTGCGCTGTCGCGCAACATCTGAAACTCTTTGTTCGAAAGCGTCTGTGCGGGAGCGACCACGACCGAGTCGCCGGTGTGAATACCGACCGGATCGACGTTCTCCATGCTACATATTGCAATCGCCGTATCGTTCTTGTCGCGCATCACCTCGAACTCAATCTCCTTGTAACCCTTGATGCTCTTCTCGACCAACACCTGATGAACAGGCGAAACGGCAAGTGCATTGCGCATAAGTTCGCGCAACTGCTCCTCGTTGTCGGCAAAACCACCTCCCGAGCCACCGAGCGTAAATGCCGGACGCAATACGACCGGATATGTAATCTTCTTTGCTACCTCGACAGCCTCCTCAACCGAATATACAATCTCCGATGGGATAACCGGTTCACCAAGCTTGATGCAAAGCTCCTTGAAGAGTTCGCGGTCCTCGGCCTGTTCGATACTCTCGAACGATGTGCCGAGAATCTCCACTTGACACTCTTCTAGGATACCCTTCTTGGCGAGTTGTACGGCGAGATTAAGGCCCGTCTGACCGCCCAATCCTGGAACTATTGCGTCGGGACGCTCGTAGCGAATGATTTTTGCGACATACTCCAATTTCAACGGCTCCATATACACTTTGTCTGCTATATGGACATCGGTCATAATGGTTGCCGGATTGGAATTGACGAGTATAACCTCGTAACCCTCCTCTTTGAGAGCGAGGCAGGCCTGTGTACCTGCATAGTCGAATTCGGCTGCCTGGCCAATCACAATAGGGCCCGAGCCGATTACCATCACCTTCTTTATATCTGTTCTCTTTGGCATAGCGGTTATTTCTCCATCAGTTTAATGAATTTATCGAAAAGATATGCGCTGTCTTGCGGACCCGGTGCGCCTTCCGGATGATATTGTACCGAGAATACCTTGTCGCGCATGCACTCTACGCCGACAATCTCGCCGTTGAGCACATTCACGTGTGTCACGCTGAGTGGTGTAGATGCGAGCGATTCAGGCTCGATGGTGTAGCCAAAGCCCATGCTTGCCGTCTCGATGTGGTTTGTGAGTAGATTACGTACGGGAACGCATCCGGCATAGTTGCCGAACTTCTGCTTTGTAACTTTGGCGCCGTACGAGATGGCGATGAGCAGATGACCGAGGTTGATACCAAACATTGGTAAGCGTCCGTGCAACTGCTCAATGAGCGAAACGACACTCTGCACGTTGTATGGATTGCCCGGTCCGTTCGAGATGAAAATTCCGTCCGGATTGAAGGCCATAATCTCTTCCAGTGGCGTATCAAACGGAACGATTACCACGTTGCAACCTCTACGGTTGAGCGCACGAATTGTGTTGTATTTGATGCCGCAATCGATTGCCACTACATCGAAACGATGGTTTGGCGTACGCGAATACCAACGTTTGCGGCAGCTTGCTTTGCGTACCACATCGTGATTCTCCGGTGCTTGACTAATCATCTTCAAAGCCTCCTCGATTGTTACCTCTGCATCCACGATTGCTGCCTTTTGGCAACCCTCATCGCGAATGATGCGGGTAATCATTCGGGTATCCACTCCGCTGATGCCAGGGATGTTGTTCTCTTCCATCACCTCGGCGATAGTCTTCGTGTAGCGGAAGTTGCTCGGCGTGTCGCAATATTCGCGAACGATAAGTCCGCCGAGGTTGAGTGTGCGCGTCTCGAAGTCTTCGTCCGTGATTCCGTAATTTCCGATGAGCGGATAGGTCATAACGACCATCTGCTCGGTGTACGACAGGTCGGAGAGAATCTCCTGATAGCCGACTACACCGGTGTTGAAAACGATGTCGCATACGGCAGGACGGTTTGCACCGAAACCGAAGCCGTAGAACTCCGAGCCGTTCTCCAAAACTAACTTTTTGTCGGGTTGTTTCATTGTGATTATATGTTTTTGCTATTTTTCATTCCAAACTTTTTTGCCACCGAAAAGAGTCATTCGACAACGACCGTAAACCTCCATGCCCTCGAATGGTGTTGCCTTGCCTGCTGAAAGGAACTCGCGAGAGTCGATGGTGTATGGTGTCGACACGTCGAAAACGGCGATGTCTGCTCTCTCGCCGACACGCAATCCGCCTCCGAGGCGAAATATGCGGCGCGGATTGTCACACATCAATTCGATAGCGCGCTCCAACGAGATTTTACCTGTGCGTACCAAGTGGGTGTAAACAACTGCAAACGCCGTCTCCAACCCAACAACACCCATCGCACTCGCTTTCAGTCCGCGTGACTTCTCCTCGGCTGTATGCGGAGCGTGGTCGGTGGCGATAACCTCGATGGTGCCATCCTGCACACCCTCAATCAGTGCAGCGCGGTCGCTGGCCGAACGCAGTGGCGGATTCATCTTGAATCGGCCATCTTCTTGTAGGTCGGCATCTGTCAGCACCAAGTAGTGTGGTCCTGTCTCGCAGGTAATGTGGTTGCACGTGCGCTTTGCGTTGCGTATAATCTCAACGCTCTCGGCAGTCGATATGTGGCATACATGGTATCGACATGCGGTTTGGGCTGCAAGTTTCACATCGCGTGCAATCTGCCCCCACTCGCTCTCCGAGCATATCCCTTTGTGCCCGTTTGCGCGAGCATATTCGCCATCGTGAATATATCCGCCGCGTAGCAGTGCATCCACCTCGCAGTGGGCTGCTACGATGCCGTCGGTTGTAGCTATACGCTTCATCGCTTCGAGCATCAACTCCTCGTGCTGTATGCCATTGCCGTCGTCCGAAAAGCCGACCGATAGCGGACGCAACTTCTCTACATCGACCAATTCGCGACCGGCACGATTGCGTGTAATGGTGGCGTATGGTCGAACCTCGATGATTGCCTGCTCGTCGATAAGGTGTTGCTCTATGCCTATTGTTTCTGGTGCGTCGGGTGCTGGCAGGAGATTGGGCATTGCGCATACGGTCGTGTATCCGCCACGCGCTGCTGCACGTGTGCCACTTGCGATGGTCTCCTTTGCCGAGTAGCCAGGTTCGCGCATGTGGACATGAACATCGGCCAAACCGTATGTTATGATACAGTCCTCTGCATCAAAGACTTCGGTTTCGCTGTCGGGTGTAATCTCGCCACCCATGGCAGCAATTACGCCATCACACACGAGCAGGTCGCCCTTCGTGGAGATGCCTCCGCCGACGAGGGTTCCTTTGCGTAGGAGTATTTTCGAGCCTGTCATCAGTCGTTCATATAAAAAAACAGGCGACCCGCTTGGCCGCCTGAAAATTAAACAATATGTTTTGTGTTTGCGAAAAAACAGTCCATCACACCGCCGTCGATAGGTCGCTGATGCTTGACAACACAACCCGAAGGGGACGATTGCTGAATCGTTGTCGATATGTTGTGCGTAGCGTACATCATAAGGCGTTTTATAATTTGTGCAAAGGTACGACTTTTTTCTCTTTTTTCAAACGGTTTGACGCTTTAATTGCGCTCCAAAACTTCAATTTTTAACTTTGCGTATGCGCGTTCCGCTTTTTCGAGCGCCTTTTCGACTGTTTCGTCTGTTGCGAGAATCACACCGAAGCGACGATGACCTACAACTTCCGGCTTGCCGAACAGGCGAATCTGTACACCCTCCTCGGCAACTACTTCATCCAGATTTCCGAATACAACCTTGTCCGTATCGCCCTCTACAACAATCGCTTTGCTGGCACTTGCACCGAAGAAGCGCACCGATGGAACGGGCAGTCCGATAACGGCGCGGGCGTGGAGTGCGAACTCTGATAAATCTTGCGAAATCATCGTCACCATGCCCGTATCGTGCGGACGAGGCGAAACTTCACTAAAAATTACTTCGTCACCTTTGATGAACATCTCGACGCCGAAGATGCCGTGACCACCCAATGCTCCTGTAATTTTGTGGGCAATCTCACCTGCTCGCTCACGAGCAAGTGCGCTCATCGGTTGAGGTTGCCACGATTCGCGGTAGTCGCCATCGACCTGATGATGACCGATTGGTTCGAGCAACGTGGTGCCTGCGCTGTGACGCACGGTGAGCAGCGTGATTTCGTAATCGAAATCGACAAATCGCTCAACAATAACACGTCCGGCACCGGCTCTACCGCCCTCTTGTGCACACTGCCATGCGCGGTCGATATCCGCCTCACACTTAACGGTGCTTTGTCCGTGGCCCGACGAACTCATAATCGGCTTCACGACGCACGGAATGCCGATTTCAGCAATTGCTGCGCGGAACTCCTCTTCGGTCTCTGCGAAACGATACTCCGATGTGCGGATACCCAACTCTTCGGCAGCCAGACGACGAATGCCCTCGCGGTTCATTGTCAGCCATGCCGCTTTTGCAGTTGGTGTAACGCTATAACCCTCCTTCTCCAACTCGACGAGTGTCGGTGTTGCGATTGCCTCTACCTCCGGGATGATGTAGTCCGGTTTTTCGAGTTCGATGATTTGGCGCAGACGCTCGCCATCGAGCATCGAAAGCGTATAACTGCGATGTGCTACCTGCATTGCCGGTGCGTTCTCGTATCTGTCGAGTGCAATAACCTCGATGCCGTAACGCTGTAATTCGATTGCAATCTCTTTGCCGAGCTCGCCCGAGCCGCAGAGCAGTGCCTTTTTGGCGACTTTCGTAAGCGGAGTACCAATTTTAACCATAATATCTTGATTTCGATTTTGTGTTTGCTGTCTGCAAAGTTACGCAGGTACCTATATTATGAATATATGTCCTACGAGAAGTTATTAAAAAGTTTTCATCAAAATAAGATTCGTTTGCTTCGGTTGGCCGATTACGTGCAATTTTTGACAAAAAAAGAGCTGCTCCCATTGTGAAACGGGAACAGCACTTGGATATTGTTGCCATCGAGTGGCGGAATGAATTACCAGTTGAGAATCTTGCGGAAGTCGTATGCCTCAGGGTTTGCAACGTACTTCTTCGCAGCTTCGTAATCCTCCGGAGTGATGTAGTGGAGGAGGTTGTTGATAACCTGCTGAATCTTATCCGACTCGATGTTTACCAAACGTGGCGGAATCTTGCCGGTCGTAGGGTCCTGCAAATCCTTCAAGTAGAGCGGCGATACGAAACCGTCCTGCGAGATGTAAACCATGCAGCCGGTCTTGCCCTCCGAGAAGAGCTTGTAAACGCCCATACCCAACTCCGAGCAGTAAACCAAGTCATATGCAATAGGGGTCTGGCAACGTACCTCGTAGCCAATCTCTACCGGACGCGACTTAACCTTCAAACCGAGCTCCTTCACCTTCTTTTCGAGCATCTCGTTGAAGATGTGAGCCTTC
>JAFNYX010000077.1 GCA_017654125.1 Alistipes sp.
ACTTCGCTACGGCAATCAGTGCACACATATCGAGCGAGAATATGAGCTATTCTCGCAGGTTTTCAGGCACGTCGCCATCGACAATGCGGAGGTCAATACCCTAGGCGATGGCCGTCTTGCCGACACCCGGCTCACCGACCAAAATCGGGTTATTCTTGGTGCGACGCGAGAGAATCTGCAACACGCGACGAATCTCCTCGTCGCGACCTATAACGGGGTCCAAACGCCCCGACCGTGCCTGCTCGTTGAGGTTTATGGCGTACTTGCCCAACGCATCGAACTCCTGATGCGAGGTCTGCGAATCGACCGTCGCACCCTTGCGAAATTGGCGAATGGCCTCGATGAGCTCCTTTTCGGTTGCGCCCGCCGCCTTCAACAGTTCGGCGGCACGACCACGCTCGGCAACGAGTGCCAAGAGCAGATGTTCGACCGAGGCGTATTTATCGGAAAACTTCTTCGTGAAATCTACGGCACGCTGCACGACAAGCGACGTTGCATTCGAGAAGAATGGTTCGCCCCCCTCGACCTTCGGTAACGTGCGTACCTGCTCGGCAACCTCACCGCGCAGAGTGCGGACATTCACACCGACACGACCCAACAGAAATGCGCCCAATGAGTCGTCCTCCGCGACAAGCACACCGAGCAGATGTAGTGGCTCGACCGCCTGTTGCGACGCTGAACGAGCCAAGCCGGCGGCGTTCTGTAACGCCTCCTGTGCCTTAATTGTAAGTGAATTAATGTTTGCCATAGTTGTCTGTTTTTTATCGTTTTATTATCCAACACTTCATTCTATCAACTCCACCCCCTCAAAGCGTTTGCCAAATGCTCGACGAGGGGGCAAATGCGACAATTTCCGACAAATTCCGACGAAATGTCGGGTCGCGGTCGCGCAAAATGACAATCGAGCGACATTTTGTCCGAGATAAACGGTGTCGCTTGCGAAATTTTTTGTACATTTGTCGCTGATTATGGAACAGTTCGTAGTATCGGCACGCAAATATCGTCCCGCGACCTTCGCATCGGTTGTGGGCCAGAAGCATATTACTTCGACCTTGAAGAACGCTATCGAGCGCAATCAGTTGGCTCACGCCTATCTGTTCTGCGGTCCGCGCGGAGTCGGCAAGACCACTTGTGCGCGTATCTTCGCGAAGGCAATCAACTGCCTCAATCCTTCGGGTGCGGAGGCGTGCAACGAGTGCGATTCGTGTCGCTCGTTCAATGAGGGACGTTCGCTCAACATCCACGAACTCGATGCTGCGTCGAACAACTCGGTCGAGGATATCCGTAACCTCATCGAGCAGACGCGCGTCATTCCACAAGTGGGTCACTACTCGGTCTTCATCATCGATGAGGTTCACATGCTCTCGCAGGCGGCCTTCAACGCCTTCCTGAAAACGCTCGAAGAGCCACCACAGCACGCCGTGTTCATCCTCGCCACGACCGAGAAACATAAGATTATCCCGACCATCTTGTCGCGTTGTCAGATATACGACTTCAACCGTATCCGCGTGGAGGATGCTGTCGAGTACCTGAAATATATCGCTTCGAATGAGGGCGTGACGGCCGACGAGGAGTCGCTCAACCTCATCGCCCAAAAGGCAGACGGAGGTATGCGCGATGCGCTGTCGATGTTCGACAAAGCGGTCTCGTTCTGTGGCGCGACGCTCGAATATCGTACCGTTGCACAGACGCTCAACGTCCTCGATTACGATACCTATTTCCGTTTCACGGACCTGCTCCGTGAGGGCGACTACATCAACGCGTTGCTCGATTTCGACCGCGTACTCTCGAAGGGCTTTTCGGGTCAAACCTTTATGAATGGTCTGAATCAGCACCTGCGCGACCTGCTCGTGGCAAAGGGTCCGGCAATCTCGCTTATCGAATATACGGGTGCGCTTATGGAGCGTTACCGTCGTCAGGCGGAGGTGTGCGATACGGCGTTTCTGTTCGGTGCAATCTCGCTGCTCTCGGAGGCCGACGGCCGACTACGAACAGCCTCGAACCAACGACTGCTGGTGGAACTTACGCTGATGAAGATTGCCGCCATCGCTCAAAAAAAAAATAGCGGACTGAACCTACCCGAGGAGGAGAAATATCCACTTCCCGACCTTTCTAACCAATCGCAACCAACTGTAACAAAGCAAGTTGAGCAACCACAACCGACTGTGCAGGCGGCTCCGGGCACTGTGCAAAGTGCGCCAACCGCGCAACCCGTAGCGCAACCGATGCCGACACCACAGCCCGTGGCTCAACCGAGCGCAACGCCGGCTCCACAACCTGTCGCACAACCTGTCGTAACGGCAACAGCGGCACCGGCAACAGCGACGGCGGCAGCATCAACGGCAACATCTGCCTCACAACCGACGGCACGCCCGATGGCGACACGTTCGCGCATTGGCGGATTGGTGCCGGGAGGCTCGCTCACTTCGTTGCTCAATCGTGTGAGTGGTGCGGCGGATGGCGAGGGCGATGCGGTGCATCACGTGGACCCCGAGAGCGAGCAGAAACTCACCGCCCACCGCGAGGAGATAATCGATATGCTCGCACGCGAGTACCCGATGCTCAAATCGGTGCTTGGGGGGTTGCGTTTCGCGGGCAACAAGATGGTATTGGAGGTGCCGACCGATTCGTTGCGCGAGGAGTTGCGACATACGCGCTCGGATATTGTCGATAGTGTTGCGCTGGCGGCGAACATCAACGGTATGCTCGATTTGGAGGTGATTTTGAAGGAGGTCGAGGTGAAACTCCGCCCCGTGAAGCTCGAAGACCGTCTGCGTCATATCGAGTCGAAGACCGGCGAGGTGTTCCACACGCTCTGCAAGGCGCTGGATTTGGATGTGGAGTAGGATGAGCAGACGGATTAGTTATGAAACGAATGTTGATTTTATAATGGAATTGTAAAAACGTTAAAGAATATGGCAAGAAAGAATTTTGTTGAAGAGTTGCAGTGGCGCGGTATGATTCATACGATTATGCCGGGAGCCGAGGAGCAGCTGCAAAAGGAGATGACAACCGCATATCTGGGTATCGACCCTACGGCGGATTCGTTGCATATCGGCCACCTGGTGGGTGTTATGATTTTGAAGCACCTGCAAATGTGCGGCCACCGTCCTATCGCCCTCGTTGGCGGTGCGACGGGTATGATTGGCGACCCGAGCGGTAAGTCGCAGGAGCGCAACCTGCTCGACGAGGCGGCTCTGCGCCACAATCAGGAGGCAATCAAGGCACAGCTCGCACGCCTTATCGACTTCGATTCGGATGCGGAGAATGCGGCCGTGATGGTGAACAACTACGACTGGATGAAGGAGTTCTCGTTCCTCGACTTCGCACGCGAAATCGGTAAGTGCATCACCGTAAACTAT
>JAFNYX010000078.1 GCA_017654125.1 Alistipes sp.
GCTAAACGTCCCAATACCTCGTTCGTAGCGTCGATGACAACCCACTCCTTGTTGACAGTCGCCGCATTAGCCGAGATAGTTTTGTAGCTTAATGAATCCACTGTTTTTACGTTTAATACTTGTTAATAAATAATTTGTAATCCAACCTCGCACATTGCGAGTGCGCAAAGGTACGAATAATTTTTTGAATATTCCAACCTTTTACATCGTAAAATCGCTTTTCTACAAGAATAATTTTAAGATTTTTGAAAAACTACATCATTTTGGAGCGCAATCATCAAAAAAAACAGGTATGCACCCGCTCACCTACTCCAAAAGAAGAGACATTCGTTCCGGTTCAGCGCACGAAACAACAACTCGGCGGTTGTCGCAAAGCTCTATTAGGAAAAGATTATCAAGTCGCGTAGCGTACAACTGAAACGAACCTATTTTGCGGGCATAGAACGCCCCAAAATATCCGAAAAGACCGCCAACGCCAAACGTACGCACCGCCGTGCGCATCGCATTATCTGGCAATCGCAACACTCGTTTTATCATGTGGCGCGGAATCGTCACACTATTATATCGACGCAAGACAACCAATTTCGACCGCCCTATTTCCAACCGTTGCGGAGCATATCCTTCGCACAGTATTACCATTGGCAACATTATGGCATTCAGCACGATAAGTCCGATAATAGGTTCCATTATCGACTCATCTGCAAATATCTGATAGAGCATCCAAATCACCCCTCCGATCCACAGCGCAAACACGCCAAAGGTGACGACCCACACGGTTCGACTCCACACAAACGGAACGGTATAAAACTCCTTGTCGCTCATTGCCGCAAAATGCTGTTAGAATTGCACCTTTACACCAGCCGTAAAATGTATGCCGTATTCACGATAATATGCCCAACGATAGATGTTCATATTAGCAAGGTTGCGACCCTCGACAAAAATCGTACACTTGTCATTCACAAACCAATCGGCCGTAAGACCAACATCTACCGTAAGCGGAACACGCACCCCCGGATTTGTTGCGACCAATGTCTGGAAATCCTGTCCCGGACGATACTTCACAATCGACGTCCAACGCGAAGCACCAACCAAATCGGCACTCGCACCAATAGCAAACTTACGATGTGTATAGCGTAATGCAAGACGAGCCTCAATCGATGGCAGAGCATTCTCCACGGTCGCAAATGTCGTATATATCATACCACGCACTTGTGCTTCGACAATGAGTGACGAGATAGGCTTATATTCGACTGATGCGTTGATTGAGCAGATGTTGCGGCGTGCAAGCTCCACTCCAAAAAAGGCGCGATTGACGGCATACCAATAGAGCGAATTTTCGACGAATGCCATATTTGCATAAAGGCGGTACGCCAAGCGACTATTTCGGGTATGACCCGTAAAACCAAAACGCAGATTATAAACCGTCGTATTTGGCAGCGACTCATCGCTACTCATCGACGGCATACACGCATAACCGAGCATTGCCACATACGGATTACGACGCTGCAACTCTTGATAACTATTATTCAACAATTCGCCATTCAACTCGATGTACGGCACAAAACGGCCATTGTCGCGCACATTCAAACCGAGATACACATACGGCATAACATGGTGTTTTGCAGCCAACGAGGAGACCTTGTCGTAATAGTAGTCCACACCCACCTTCAAGTCGAACATCCGCCGCGACTTATAGCCATAACGCACCGAGAGCGATGCGATTGTATTGCGATAGGAGGATATGGTACGCAAGCCGTAATATCCGCGGTATTCGGCACCAACCGAGAACATGCTACGCGAACCAATTTTACGAGCAATACGCGCTCCGGCCGAAGCCGCAATCTGCTGATACTTATCGCTAACAGATGGTGCCGCCAAATCGGAAAAATTGATAGTAGCCGATTTATCATTATAGAAATCAAAGCCGGCATATACCGCAAAATTCAACCGAGAGAGATCGGCAAACGAATCGCCAAAATTGAGTTTCAGGGCGATATTTTCAAAGTCGATTTTACGCGGATCATACTCATTAACTATCTCATACGGATAGCGACTATAAACATCCGACTCATAGTACACATCGCCATCCAGCGTATAACGACCCACATATTTACCACCATTCACACCCACACGATTGAGCATCTGACGCGAATTGTTGTTAAATACATGTTGCGTCGAAGGGTCAGTCACCTTTATCTTCGAGAACTGGCCCTGATGATTGACATATCCTGTCAAGTAACCAACATCGGCACGATGCGTCGTGGCATAGAAGTCGGCAATCGTATTCAACGGATAACCGGCACCCGCCTTCAAATAAAACGGATACTTACGATCGTACTCCCAATATGTCACCGATGCCGGACGGAAGCGACGAGTATTGAGAGCCGACGAGAATGAGCGTGGCGTTATCGTATAGTCAATATCAGGACGTATCTTCACCGTATCGACCATATTCGGCTCGACTTCCAATTTCTCCGCCTTCGCCACTCGCGGCATATAATCCTTCGTCACCTCAACTTGTTTGGCAACTTGTGCCGAGGCGCTACCGCACATTGCGACCGCCATCGTCAGATAAATCAATATTCCGTATATGCGTTTCATAGTTCAGTCCGGGGGGGTTAGTTAAGTTTTTCCATACATCTCTTTGCCTCATCAACGACACCGTCATCTGCCGGCATATATCCGTCAATAATACTCTGGTACGTAGCACGCGCCTGGAACGCATCACCCTTATCGGCATAAATATTTCCCAGTATCACGAAAGCACGACCGAGCCAATATGTCTGTGGAGTCTTCTTATCAGCCAAATCATATATAAGATTCTCAGCCTTAACCGCATCACCCGATTCATACGTCGCTCGAATCACATTATATGCCGACTCTGCGCCCTCGCGGTCAGCAACCGACGCCACACTCAACTCCTTATAGATGGCCAACGGCTCATCCTTATCACCACGAGCCGATAGAACATTTGCCTTGGCAAAACGCGCACTACGACGCGCACCATTATCGACATCCGTCATCTGTTCGACATCTGCCGACATAGCCAACACGCGCTCCTGCTCACCATCGGCAACCGTTGCCTTCACATACTTCGTTGCAGCGGCTGTTCGGTCGGCAACATTATCCGCCACATCGTACAACCTACGGAATGCCGTTGCCGATTCTGCATACATTCGATTGTCGAATGTCACCTCGCCGAGTTTTTCGAGCACCGTAACCGTATAACTATTCTTCGGCCGCTCGGCGAGTACTTTCATTCGCTCGACAGCGCGGTCTAACGAATCGCATTTCAGGTAACTATCGCTCAAACAGAAGAGCGCATCATCAACGTAATAACCTCGCGGATAGTGATGCAGATAGTTTTCAAGTTGCTCGACCGCCTCCGTATGACGCGATGCAAGATACACTTTTTGTGCAGCACGGAAGGTAAGCGAATCGCGTGTCATAACGCTCAAATCACACTCGACACCCGTACGCTCGGCATAAGCAAAATACGAAGCCACATCGCCTCGCGAGACATATATCTCGCGCACGCTCTGCATCGCATCCTTCGCCGCAGCCGACTGCGGGGCCACCGAAATAATCTTATCGTAGCACGCAAGAGAACGCTCGGTCCGTCCAAGGTTGAAATATATCAGACCGAGGTCTAGCATTGCCGGTGTATAATATGGCGACGACGGATATCGTGCCACCAAATCCTCCAACACTGTTGCTCCATCCTTATAACGCTCCGAAGCCACATACGTACGACCCAGTTCGTAACCTG
Organism: Alistipes sp.; assembly: GCA_017654125.1. GTDB lineage: Bacteria > Bacteroidota > Bacteroidia > Bacteroidales > Rikenellaceae > Alistipes. The sequence continues at coordinate 3,770 of JAFNYX010000078.1, forward strand.
CATCATCGACATAATCGCCATCGCCACTCTTCAAAATCGTCTTCAACGCCTCAATTTTCTTCGGCACACCACCAGACACCAGACCAAGCGCCACCGCACGACGATAACAAGCATAGTATTGCTCTTCGGTGTTGAGCGCATCCGCCTTCTCGTAACTCTTTACAGCCGCATCGTAATCGCGTTGCAGGTAGTGCACATCACCCAAGCGATTGTAGCCATCCGCACGATACGAATCACCATCCTTGTACAACCACAGAAAACCCTCAAATGAGCTCTTTGCCTGTGGCATATTATTCAACGCCATATGTGCATAACCGAGATTATAGAGAGCCATTTTATACTCGCGCTCGGTACGTGGTGCACGTTTCACATAGTAGTTATATTTCTCGACTGCACCCTTATAGTCGCCTGTCTTATATGCGATTTCGCCCAACCAGAACGACGACAGCGCACCGTACTTCGGGCTTACGCCAACCGCCTGCGACTCTTCGAGAGCCTCACGCGCTGCCACATATTCACCCGCCTTATACTGCTCCAAACCCTTGAAGTAGGTAATCTTCTGCAACGCCGTTTTCAGATTGCCATCCGGCGACGGAAAGGAACGTATCGCACGATATGCCATATCATAATCGTGCGAATTATAGTAGGCAGCAATCAGCAACTCGCGCGCCTCTTGTGCGCGTGGCGACGACGGATATTTCGTAACATATCGGGTCAGTACGTTTATCGACTCATTAAATGTTCCGCCTCCCGTTTCGAAGAGAAGTTTTCCATAGTTGAAGAGCGCATCCTCGGCAATCTCGTTAGCATACTTTTCATCGGCAGCCATCGCAAACGAGTATGCAGCCAGACGTTTGTCGCCCAACTTTATATAGCAATCAGCCAAGTGATACGACGCATTTTGTGCGAGCGAGTCGTCACCCTTACACACACTCTTGAACGGCTCGACTGCCGTAGCATAATCCGCCGTACGATATGCCGAATAACCGAGAATATAGTTCTCCTCTCGCTCCATCTTACCACCGCTGCGAGCGAATATGGCAATATACTGCAACGCCTTATTGTATCCCTCTAAACGATACCACGACTCGGCCGCAATACGAATCAACTCCAAGCGTTCCGTATCTGCTGCACCCTGAATCAGGGCATCGCACTCGCGCACCACATACTTGTAATTGCCACGCGCAAACTCAATTTGCAGAATGTAATATGGGACAACCTTTGCATAGGCATCACTATCCTTCAACGACATAAAGCCACTCCATGCCGAGTCGTAGTCGTTGCGCAAATAGTAGATGTAAGATTTATAGTAGGTTGCGTGGTCACGATAGTCACTCGTCGCAGGAACACGCGCAAAGTAGTCGAATGCCAACTGATGGTTGCCCTCCAAAAATTCGATATAACCCATCCGCACATCATAACGCTCCTTGTCGGCCGCCGTCAGTGACTTATACGGCACTGCAACGAACTCGCGCTTTGCTCCCACAAAATCGTCATTCTCGCAATAGTGCAACGCCAACAGAAAATGAACATCGGCAGCATACACCGAACCAGGATAGCGCGACAAAAAGTCCTGCATTCGCTGCACAGCCACATTATCGTCCAACCGCGCAGCGCATACCGTCAATCCGTATTCGATACTCTGCACCGCACCCTCGTCATCCGAGGCGACAATCTCGCGCAGACGCTCAAACTCATGACGCGCATCGCTCCAACGCTCTTTTTCGAGTAGAGAAACGGCACGCGACAAAACAACATCTTTTTCAGGCGGAGTCATTGCTCGCAAGCCAAACGAAACGGCAAGCGACAACAACAATATGAGTAATAATTTTTTTTGCATAATCAGCCTATTAACTATTCAACCGCAAAAATAATAAATTTTATTCGTTTTTACATAAATTACATTAATGTAATTTTAGTAAAATAGTTGATTTTGGGCATATTTTATCACCCTGCAACCCTTCTCACGGAATAATTCTTGTACCCAACTCACACAAACCGTAAAAACCGTTTATTATGAAAGTAATTGTTACAGTAAATCTGTCGAACGACGGAAAAGTACACCTCGCCGAAGGGCGCAAAATCGCCGACCTCAATCCGAAAGAACTCTTCTTATGCTCGGCCGCAGAGTGTGCCGCGCTGACTCTGCACGGCATTCTCAAAAAGGAGCAAATCAAGCCAAAATCCATCGAGTTGGAACTCTCCGGCATATTGGACACCGACACCGTAATGGCTCGTAGCGTCTATACCTCGTTCAATATCTGCTACCGCATCGAGTGCAACACCATCAGCGAGCAGGCAAAGATTGGTCGCGCCGTACGCCTTACAACCGACAAATACTGCGGTTTGTTCCAGATGTTGCGCCGCATAGCGCCTCTCTCGCACGAGATAGAGATTGTCTCGGTCGAGACCGTCGAGGCATAATGCCACACAACAAAAAAAGCGGAGCGCAACTCATACCGATTGCGCTCCACTTTTTTATACATAATCAACTCTTTATTCGATATCCCGACAGTTACGTTTATCGGTAATCGTTCCGTCCGTCAAGCGAACCAAACCCACATCGGCACGCAACATCGTCTTCATCGTCTTTGCATCTATATTATAGCATCGCACCGGTTCGCCACCATCAAACGAACGATAGGTCGGACGCGTAATCGGCTCCGGCGTAAGCAACACCACTGCGGCCGAACTCTCCGCCGCGTGTTCAACCACATGACGCAGCCGCTCCTCGCAACGCTCACCGACATCATTCATACGCGATACACACAACATATACAGGTCGCCTTTGAGCGACAACAACGAGTCCGTAACATCGCCACGCTCGTCGCTCACATAGAACTCCAAAATCATCGGCTCGACACGGTGGTGAGCATCATCCTCCGAAAGAACGCGAGTCTCGACCCACTCCCAACGCTTCTCGTTATGCCACGCCTTATCATCGAGCGAAAATTCGCGCAACTTACCATTTCGACGATTGCGATAGACGAGCACGACCTCCGATTCTATCTGTGCAGCTTGTGCCTTACGCATCTGCTCGGCGATATTCACACCCTTGCGGTAAGGCAACAAATCAATCGGTGGAAGGTGGAGATAACTATACACACCCACACCCATACTTATCGTACAGAATGTAACAGCCAGCACCATCTCCAATCGCGAAAACGCAAACATTCTATCCGGACGATAACGCCACCATACACACAGCACCATCGGCAACAACACAAGGTTTTTCAGAAAGGTTTGCCACGGCGAAAGTTTCATCACCTCGCCAAAACAACCGCAATCCTCCACCGGAATAAATGTAGCACTGAGAAATGTCAGCAGCGTAAAAAATATCATCGATATCGACGAAAAGACCGACACCATACGGATACGCACCTTGAAGAAGAGCATACAGCCCATCATCAACTCCGCGCCACACAACCAAATGGAGAATATCATCACCAGCGGGCGCAACGATTCCAAACCATAGGTTGCAAGATAGTTATTTACGTTCAATGCCGTACCCCACGGGTCGATTGCCTTGACAAAGCCCGAAAAGATAAACGTCACGGCAACTATCGTTCGACATACGTGCGTCAGCACACGAAACCAGCGTTTGTTTCTTAGAGATTGTCCCATCGGCTATCGTTCATTTAACATTGGGGCAATAAGTGCCTCGATTTTCGAGAATATTCCCTGCGGCGTATCCATCTCACCATCGGCATTACCACAGTCGATAACAGCAAGTGTTTCGTCACTTTTTGCTGCCTCCAAATAAACCTCACGCACCATCTGTTGCAGAGAAAGAGACGACTCGTGAATATCGGTCGCACCGTTCAAATACGAGCGGTCGTCACCGGCCCGAGTCTGTGTAAGCGAGTTCACGGTAAACGCAAACGACACATCGAGGAAGAGCGATATATCGGGACGTGGGATACCGAAATAACCATACTCCGTATCCAAAATCCAACGATGCAATGCCGCACGCCCCTCTGCATCGGCAATCTTTGCACACTGATAACCAATATTCGAATATACGTATCTATCCACAATCACGACCTTTCCCTCTTGCTCCCAAGCACGGATTTTAGGTGCCATATCAGCACGGTCGCCGGCAAACAACAGAGCAACGATATAAGGATCAACCTGCTCTACACCACCCAATTCACCCCGCAGAAAACGGGCAATCAGTTCGCCATACACCGGAGCATCAAATCTCGGAAAATGCACATACTCACTATCGATGCCACGCGCTGACAACATCTCGCGCAACATACGGATTTGAGTCGATTTTCCGGCTCCGTCCAAACCTTCAAGTACGATAAACATCTCTCTTCTTCTTTTATTTAAGCATACGCACAGCTCGCTGCACGCCCGCAACAAGAGCGTCCACGTCTGCCGTCGTATTATACAATCCGAATGATGCGCGGCACATACCATTCACGCCAAAGCGATGCATAACCGGCTCAGCGCAATGGTGCCCCGTACGAATAGCGACGCCCGTTTTATCGAGTATCATGCCAATATCGTAGTGGTCGCAACCATCAATCGTAAAACTTATAATTGGTGCCTTATTGGCAGTAGTTCCATATATTCGCAAACCATCGATTGAGAGCAATCGCTCGGTCGCATATTCGAGCAACGTCTGCTCGTGGCTCATAACAGCCTCCGCATCAAGCGACTCCACATACGAAATCGCCTCACCCAGACCAACTGCGCCAATAAAATTCGATGTACCCGCCTCGAAACGCAGTGGCAGCGGAGCAAAAGTCGTGCGTTCGAACGATACCTTATCAACCATATCGCCACCCGACAAAAACGGAGGCATAGACTCCAACACCTCACGCCGACCATACAACACACCGATACCCGTCGGAGCATACAGCTTATGGCCGGAGAAGGCGTAAAAATCACACCCCAGCGCCGCTACATCTACCCCACCATGCACCACGCCCTGACAACCATCCACAACGGTAATGGCACCAACAGCGTGTGCCGCCTCGACAATAGTCGGCAGGTCGGGTCGCGTACCGAGCGTATTCGACGCCTGCGTAACAGCAACTACCCGCGTACGCGCATCAATCAGCTCACCAAGCAAATCGAGGCGCAAAGCACCCTCATCATCCACCGGCAACACCCTCAACTCGGCACCCTTACGCAGTGCCGCCTGTTGCCACGGAACGATATTCGAGTGGTGTTCAATCTCGCTCACGAGTATATTGTCGCCCTCGTGCAGAAACTTTTCGCACCAGGCGTATGCCACCAAATTGAGCGAAGCCGTTGCTCCCGAAGTGAAGATAATCTCCTCGCGCGATGCAGCACCTATAAATCGGCGCACCTTCTCGCGCGCCTCCTCGTAGAGAGCCGTCATTCGGTCTGAAAAATAGTGCACACCACGATGGATATTAGCGTTCATCGTAGAGTGTAGGCGATTGACCGTATCAATCACGCATTGCGGCTTTTGCGCCGTTGCTCCACTATCGAGATAGACCAACGGACGACCATAAACGCTCTGCGAAAGCATCGGAAAATCGTGACGTATCTTTTCGACATCAAAACACATAACAGCTCCCTCTCTTATTTACAATTTGGAAAGTTTCTCTACGACCTGCTCGTCCAACAAAGCACACACCGGCGAGGTCTGGCATCGCGACACAACATCGCGCACAAAACCCTCAATCTGCAAACGACGTGCATCCGCCTCCGAGATGCCGCGTTGGCGCATATAGAATATCGCCTCCGCATCCGAATAACCCACAGTCGAGCCATGCGAACAACGCACATCGTCAGCATATATCTCCAACTGTGGCGTCGCGACAATACGCGCATCATCCAACTCTATATTACGGTTCTGCTGCTCGGCATCCGTTCGCTGTGCATCGGGGGCAACATAAACCAATCCGCGAAATTCGCCCGTTGAGCGACCCGCAGCAACGCCTTTAACCATCGAACGGCTACGGCAATCGGCAACCTCATGGCGTGTCTCAACCGATAGCGCAGCATGTTCGCTACCCGAAACAACAAAAGCGGCATCCAGCTCACTTTGACAATGCGCGCCCTGCAAACAAAGCTTATACGAAACATTCGCACCGCACAGTAGAGCTGTCAACTGCTTAAATTCGCTCTGCTCCTGCTGGCTAACCTCAACCACGGCGAGGGACTTTGCAAGATAGAGTTCCGTCACCGACAACTTCGCATGTGGTGCAAGCAAAACCTCCACCGACGCCTGGCACGACTCGGTATAGACCACTGCCAAACTAACCGGCTCCGCGGTCTGCACCTCCACGCGCAATCGCTTCGGATTGAGCACGACAAACGGTTTCGACACATCCATCGAAGCATCTATCACGCCACCTGCGAAGGGTTGCAACGCTCCCTGTTCAATCAATTCGTAAATCGTCATGCCCGCTACTCCTTATAGTCGTTTATCAGCCAATCGTAACCC
>JAFNYX010000079.1 GCA_017654125.1 Alistipes sp.
TATAGTTGCCTTCGCCACCTGCAAGGATGTCAGCGATAGTTGCCTCTTTGGCCTCGCCGCCACCACCACCTGCGCCGATTTCGAGTACAGGACCATTACCGCCCTCCGAAAGAACGAAGTCGTCGATACGCAAAGCACCCTGATACTGATAATCGCTCGATGGAAGAGCAGTTGTAGTGTTTGCCTTGTAGTCTGCAAAACGAACGTAGATCTGATCTGCATCAGCAGGCAAGGTGAACGGAGCAACTGCATAGGTCCAGTTACCGTCAGCCATCGTCGTGAATGCAACAGGTGCCCAATTCTCACCATCAACACCAACGTACAAGGTCACGCTCTTGCCCGATTCGAGTGGCTCCGGAACCGGAGTGTAAGGCGATGCGATGAGCGATGCGTACTGGTTGAAAGCGGTGAACGAGAAGATGTAGTTCTTAACACCCGACTTAACCTTGATGTTGTTGATCTGGAAATAAGCAGCCGCCTTCGAAATGTATGCGTAAGGAGCGTCGGTAGCATACGATGCGCCAACCGGAGCCCAAGTCTTACCGCTGTTACGAACCGAAGCATCCTTACCGGTGTAAGTTACGCCGCTCTGGTCGATACCGTCGCCACCCTGTGGCGCCCAGCCCTCGTACTTGTCAACGTAAGGCCAATAACCATCTACCTTCGATACGGTCTCACCGCAATTGTCTTTGTAGATGTAATCGCCTGCCGGTGCAGGAATATCACCGTCGCTCTGTACGATTGTGAGCGACGCCTTCTTGGTGATAGGGTAGCCAAGTACATAGCCCGTAGCCGTGAAGGTAACCTTGATGGTGCGCATCGAGGTTGCTTCCGGAACGGTGAATGTAACGACTGCATCACCAGTGCCCGACTCTGCGCTTGCAGTAACACCCTCGGTGTCGATCTGCAACGTCCACGGAGCAGGTGTGGATACAGTTACCTCTTCGGTAGTGCCGCCTGCAAGGTCAACACTGAGCGAAGTAGGATTAACTTCGATGGTAGGAGTGCCCTGATAGTCACCACTACCGTCAGGAGTCGGCTCACACGAAGCCAACACGCCGGCTGTCAGCATTACTGCCGACACCAACAGCGATTTCCATAAGTTTTTCATACTGTTGTGTTTTTTTAATAAGGTTAAAATAATATAAATAATTGTTTTATAACGTGTTATAATTAGTTAAATGCCGTTCTGTGGCTCTATATACGTGTATATGCGCGCAAAATAGCACGTAAAAATACGAAAGATTTTTAGATATAAAAAAGATATTTGCTGTTTTTGGTAAATTTTTAGTAAAAACGCTGTTTTGCCTTCAATTTGTAATCAATGATATCGTTAAGCGGCTGTATGCTCATCGGACGTGTTTAATAGTGATATTGCGACAAAAAAACGGCCACCCCTTTCGAGGGGCAGCCGTTGTTGTATTATGCGAGTTGTCGTTATTTGGCAGGACGCATTGTGATATAAGCCATGTTGTTGTCAGAGAGAATCTTTGCTGCGAGAGCCTTAACCTTGTCGGCAGTCATCTCCTTGATAATACGCTCGCCGTCGGCAATGTTATTAACCTTATCGCCGTAGATGTCGTATTTCATGATGTAGTTCATCCAAGGTCTGTTCTGCTGCAAGCGTGCTGCCCAATCTTTGAGCAGATACTCGCGGGTCTTTTCCAGATCCTCTGCAAGAGGACCCTGCTCGGCAATCTTCTTCAATTCGGCAACAACGATTTCGCTCAACTCGTCAGCCATCTGCTCGTTGGTATCGAATACCACGCGCAAAGCATAGGTCTGTACGCAGTCATCGTCGAACGAGCCGCCTACCTGTACACCGTACGTGCCGCCCTTCTCTTCGCGGATAGATACGAGGTAGCGCGAACGAAGAGCCTCCTGCAAGAAAATCATCGTCATCGAATTGTCAAGCGTGTACTCCATCTCGCCGGTGTAGATGCGGTTAACGTTTACTTTCGGCTGCTGCATCTCGATTGTAAAGTTGTTTACGACCTCGCCCTTTGCGAGACGTACGCCGTCATCAATGCGCTTGGTCTGCTTCTTCTTGGTTGGAAGCGAACCGATATACTTCTCAACGAGCGGCTTGAAGGTATCGAGATCAACATTTCCGACAACATAAACCGTAAAGTCGCCTGCGTTTGCGAGCAACTGCTTGTAAATCGGAGCCAAGCGATCGAAACGGATGTCCTTCAAAATCTCGGACGAAATTTGCTGACGACGCGGGTGGTTGTTGTAGAGCGTCTTCTGCTGCTGTTCGCCTGCCTTGAAATCAGGATTGCTCTTCAAGTTGTCAACGTAGCTGATGTACTGGTTGAGTACAGCCTTGAAGTCGTCCTCGTTAAAGCGAGGGTCGGTAAACTTCAAGTAGATGAGCTGCAAAATGGTCTCGATATCCTTTGGTGAACCATTACCGAAAACAGTGGTCTCGTATGGTCCGGCCGAAAGCGCTACGTTTGCCGATTTGCCAGAGAGTTGCTTGCGAAGGTCGGTTGCCGAGAACTTCGATACGCCTTGCTGCGACATTACGAGCGTGAGATATTCTGCCGAGTGGTAGTCGGCGTCGGATACGAACGAGTAACCTGCGCGCGAAACCATCTGAATCTGTACCTCGTCGGCTTTGAATGTAGTCGGCTTAACAATTACCTTAATGCCGTTTTTCAGCGTCCATTCGGTCGTGCCGTACAACTCGTTTGTTGCGCTCTTCTTCACTTTTGAACCCTTCAACGCAGCCTCGTTTGCAATAAGCGGCTCCTTAACGGTATTGTCCTGATATGGTGCAATATCCGCCTGCTTAACCTTGGCGATGATGGCCTTAATATCCTCCTCCGTAGGGTTTACTACGCCCTCTTTCTTTGGAGCATTTACAATGATAACTTGATTCTCGTCGGTGATGTAGCGTGCAAATATCTGATTGATTGCATCAAGTGGCAACTGCGCGATGATTGTGCTGTCCATCTTCCACTCGATTTCAGCCTCAGGCATCGGAGAATTTTTGCGGAAGTTGGCGATATAACGACGAACGTACTCGCCGTTCAAACGGTCGTTACGATTCATGTATGCCTGCTCCTCGCGACGCAAAACCTGCTTCTTGGCGCGCTCCAACTCACCCTCTGTAAATCCGTGACGACGAATACGCTCCAACTCGGTGTATGCAGCTTCGATACCGCCCTTCAATGCGCTATCCTTTGTGGTTACACTTACTGCCAAACCGTCAAGAGTAGGGCATATGCCAAGACCTCCGTTTGAGAGACCCGCATTGGTGAACGGTGCATCCGGCTTCATCGCCATCTCCGAGAAACGGGCATTGGCCATTGCGCCACCCAATGCGTGGATGAGCGAGAACTGCTCGGCTATAATGGTGTTGTTCATCTCCTTCGGCATAGCTGCACGCTTGATGTAGATGCCGGCATCACTTTCGAGCATCTCCGGATCTTCAAAAATAGAGATAATCGGCTCCTTGTTATCCGGAACAACAATCACTTCCTTGCTTGCTGCATCGGCTGATGGTGCAGGGATGTCGGCCATGAGTGTTTTGATTTGAGCTTCAATCTTATCTACATCGATGTCGCCGACTACTACTACTGCCTGATAATCCGGACGATACCACTTTTTATAGAACGCTTCGAGCGAGCTGTGGTCAAACGACTTCAATCCGTCGAGGTGACCGATAAGATTGCGGTGCTCGTACTTGGTACCTTTGAAGAGGTTCTTCACCAAATTGATGGTTGAACGCCAGCTTGCACCGTCACGTGTACGCAACTCCTCCATGATTACACCACGCTCCGAATCAATCTCCTCGGGTTTAAGTGCAATGTAGTGCGACCAGTCGTGCAATACGAGCAATGCAGTGTCGATAATGCCCTGACGAGTTACGGGAACATCACGCATAAGATACTGCGTGTAGTCCCACGATGTGCCGGCATTGAGGTTTGCACCGAACTTGATACCTACCTTTTCGAGGTACTCAATCATCATCTTGCCCGGCATGTTGTGTGTACCGTTGAAGGCCATGTGTTCGAGGAAGTGGGCGAGGCCCTGTTGGTCGTCGTCCTCTTGAATTGCGCCGACATCGTGCACGATGTAGAAGTCGGCCAAGTTCTTCTGCTTGGCGTTGTGGCGGATGTAGTACTTCATTCCGTTCTCCAACTTGCCTGTTCTTACCGCCGGATCATTCGGAATAACCGGAATTGCCGGCTGATTGCTCGGTTGGGCAATCACAACGAATGCAGCAAGGACCGCAATCGTCATTGTTAGTAATCTTTTCATTTTGTTAATAGGTTAAAAATTAATTTTTCTTGTTTCGTTTGTTTTGCTCATTAACTTGTTTTATTTCGCTTTTTATGATTCGTCATTGTTTGTCGTGGCAAATTTACCCCCCCCTCCGCGAATTTTCCAAATTTTAGAGACACTTTTTGTACTCTCCGCCTAAATTTATTTATCCGTATATTCGAGGATATCGCCCGGCTGACATCGTAGTTCATGGCAAATTGCCTCCAACGTCGAAAAACGTATCGCTTTGGCTTTGCCCGTTTTAAGAATTGACAAATTTGCTGGCGTAATATTGATTCGTTCGGCCAATTCGCCGAGCGTGATTTTGCGCTTTGCCATTACGGTTGCCAGGTTTACAATTACACCCATAATCGTTCGTTCTTTTATTGTTTGTTGCGATAAAGTTCTCCTTGTTCTTGTATAGCACAACTTCACCGATACAAATATACAAATATTTGTTGAATTTTTATGAAAGTTTGTCTAATTATCGTTTTACGATGTAAAATTTATATCATTTAACGTTCAAATAGGGGTGAAAATTGTAGTTGTGAGGATAAAAATTTATCTTTGCATCGTAACAAATCAGAAATATATTTTTGACCAATGGCAGATAAATCAATTTTTCAATATCGCGTCGAGCCGCAAGAAGTGGACTTTACATTTCACGCGCGACTTGATGCTTTATGTGCCTTTATGCTCAATTCGGCAGGAGCAGATGCTCAGCATCGCGGCTTTGGAGTAGATGCGTTAATGTCCAAAAATAGAGCGTGGGTTTTGTCGCGTATGGCCGTTGAAATCGACCGTTTTCCGAAGCAGTACGAGGAGACTCGATTGAATACGTGGGTAAACGACAATGGGGTATTGCTTTCGACCCGAAATTTCGAGTTCGTAGATGCCGCCGGCGAGATATTTGTACGTGCCGTATCGCAATGGTGTTTAATTGATTATGAACGTCGTGTGCCTGTTGCGCTGACCGAATGCGATAGCTTCTCGGATGATAAATTGTGTACAGCGCAATCGCCTTGTTCTCTGCCTCGTAAGATACGTAATGTCGAGCCGACGGAGCATGTTTCGCGGCGTGCGGTTTACAGCGATATAGATTTCAATTATCATGTCAATACGATGCGCTACCTTGCTATGATGCTCGATGTCTTGCCGATTGAGATGCTTGCATCGAACCGTCCGCTTCGTTTGGATGTTCATTTTATGCATGAGTGTCGTTTGGGGCAACTTCTTACTGTCGGATATCGCCAGCAGGATGATGTGTCGCTCTTTGAGATAACCACCGATGATGATACGGTGGCGTGTCGTGCAACAATCGAGTGGCGATAAGGAATTTCGCCACCTCGCACAGAGTCAAATCGTCGAAACACGCTTGTTTTGACGATTTTTTTGTATCTTTACCGAAGAATCAAGCAAAACGGATATGAAAATCGTAATTTTAGGCCCGGCGCATCCCTATCGAGGCGGATTGGCGTCGATTATGGAGACGATGGCTCGTGAGTATATCAAGCGAGGAGATGAGGTGCGTATCTATACCTTTTCGTTGCAGTATCCGTCGTTGCTTTTTCCGGGTAAGAGCCAGACGGTTGATACACCTGCACCCAATGATTTGCATATCGAACGAGTGATGAATACTTGCAATCCATTGAATTGGGTGCGACTTGGCCTGCGTCTGCGTCGTGAACGGCCCGATATGGTCCTGATGAAGTATTGGACGCCGTTCATGGCCCCCTGTTTTGGTACGATTGCGCGTATCGCTCGCGCAAATGGCCATACAAAGGTCATCTGCCAGATTGATAACGTTGAGCCGCACGAACATCACTTTGTTGATCGCCCGTTCAATCGCTACTATCTCGGAGCGGTCGATGGCTTTGTCTATATGTCCGAGCAGGTGGGTGGCGAACTGCGCGCATATAGTTCGGCTCCTGCGATTTTCTCGCCGCATCCGATGTTTGAGAACTTTGGCGAGCGCATCGACCGCGCCGAGGCGTGTCGTGCGTTGGGATTGAATGCCGACGAGCGTTACCTATTGTTCTTTGGCTTGATTCGCGAATATAAGGGGTTGGATATCTTGCTCGAAGCATGGGAGAGTGTGCGTCGCGATGGCGTAAAACTGATTGTTGCGGGCGAATTTTACGATGAACGACAGCGATATGAGCCACTCTTTGCTCGCTTGGGTGACTGCGTGGTGCTGCACGACCGTTTTATTCCCGATGCGAGCGTAAAAAACTACTTTTCGGCAGCGGATGCTCTCGTTCTGCCGTATCGCACCGCGACCCAAAGCGGTGTGACGCAAATCGCATATAACTTCTCGTTGCCGATGATTGTGACCAATGTCGGTGGTCTGCCCGAAATTGTTCCCGATGGCAGGGTAGGTTTCGTCTGCGAGCCAACCGCTCGGAGCGTAGCCAACGCCATCGACCGACTCTATAAAGATGACGCGTTAGCGCATTTTGCAGCCAATTTCCCTGCGGAACGCAAACGCTTCTCGTGGCCGACAATGTGTGACAAACTCGTCGAGGTGTATAATCAAACAACGGAGTAGCTTTTGCCACTCCGTTGTTTACCCTAACTTTCAATATTAAAGTCAACCGGTAATGTGTATTTTACGCGTACAGGTTTGTGTCTTTGAAAACCTGGCATCCATCTTGGTGAAGCTTTTAATACCCGAATTGTTTCATTCGACAAACTTGAATCTGGCGACTGTAAGATGTGAATATTTGTAAGTGTGCCATTTCGCTCTATTACAAACTGCACGAGAACACGTCCTGAAATTCCGTTTTCTAATGCGTCTTGTGGATAGATGACTCGCTTTTGTACCCAAACTCTAAAAGTGTTAAGGTCTCCACCTAAAAAAGATGGCATGCTTTCAACTTTAATAAAAGGAGTGTCGTCTTCTATAGTCTCCTCTTCAATGCCAACCTGTTGCAATTCAATTTTATTATTAAAAGTGGAAAAATCCACATCTGTTGAAAGTTTGCTTGTTGGTTTATTTGCATCTTTGATGGGGACAATCTGCCCGAGTGCTTTATATTGATAAATCATCAATGCTAAAATAACTAAAAAAAATCTTCTCATTTACGTGTGAGTTTATGGAAATTATTAGTAAGTGCGTGTGAATAATTATCGTTTGTGATTGTTTAGTTGAGTTAATTGTTTGTAATTTTTCAAGAATTTGCAATTATAAAACACA
>JAFNYX010000013.1 GCA_017654125.1 Alistipes sp.
AATCTTCGTGTCAATTCAAACTGCCAAGTTTAGGAACGGAAGATTTTGACAATAAAATGTCAACTAATATGTATGGCTCAACGGCAAAAGCCATAAGCCATTACAAAGATATAGAAAATTTCTTGAAATGCTGTATTTTATGAAAAACTCTTATGTTGGAATTTGTTATCTTTGCACTATATCGCCAGATTTCGGGTACAATCGCAATGGGCTATAACTGTGTGGACTGCGAATGGAGAGAAAAAGTTTTAATTTCCCCTATCTTTTTCACCTTTTGTCAGAAGTTGTCAAAATTGAGTGTCAATTTTACACTCGTAAACACTTAAATTTTATAAACTATGGCAAAATTTAGAACAAAATTGAATGACATTCTTGTCAATGTATCGTGGGGACAAATTGCATTGGACTACTTTGGCAAAAAGCCTTCGTGGTTGCACCACAAATTAGAGGCGGAAGTAAGTAGCGAAGATGGTTTCACAGACGAAGAACTCTTGCAATTCAAAGGCGCATTGTGCGACCTTGCCGACAGAATCAGAAGGGTTGCAGATTCGCTGTAATTTATACATAGCAAAGAATGCTTGTTCATTATGTCACTTTGGGATTGGCTGCTTGCAGCGTGGATTTATGAGGAGTTGTTCGAGGATGATTCGAGCGATCCCTCGCACGACAACACTCGCGACTATGATTCGTCATACGACTATGATGATTACGAGGCGGATTTCTGATGTATGGCTGTGTAAGTTTTTATATTTTCCCAATCGCCAAATTGAAATATTTGCTAACTTTGTGAAAACAATATAAGCAGATACGGTTATGAATGGTTTTGTGTACGATATTCCGACAAAGGTATATTTCGGTGAGAATCAGTTAGGTAACCTGGGTAGCGAGTTGCACCGTTTTGGTAAGCGCGTGCTACTTACCTATGGTGGCGGCTCGATAAAGCGCAGCGGTTTGTACGATCGCGTGATGGAGGAGTTGCACAAGGCAGATATGGAGGTGTTCGAACTCTCGGGCATCGAGCCTAATCCGCGTATCGAGTCGGTGCGCGAGGGTGTTGCAATCTGCAAGGAGCAGGCGATTGATGTGTTGTTGGCTGTCGGTGGTGGCTCGACAATCGACGCCACGAAGTTTATGGCTGCCGGTGCGTGTGTCGAGCACGATGCGTGGGAGTTTTTCGGTGCGGGAGCCAAGCCGATCGAGCGCGCACTGCCGATTGTAACCATTCTGACGCTCGCGGCGACGGGCTCGGAGATGGATACGGCAGGCGTGGTTTCGAACTTTGCGACGGGCGACAAACTCGGCCGTCTGGCACGACCGCTGTTGCCACAGGTGTCGTTCCTCGACCCGACGCTGACCTATACGGTGAGCCGTTTCCAGACGGCTGCGGGCGCAGCGGACATCATGTCGCACATCATGGAGACATACTTCTCGACCGACCCCGACCTATATATGCTTGACTGCTTTATGGAGGGTCTGCTCAAAACCGTTGTCAAATATGCGCCGATTGCCGTTCGCGAACCGGAGAACTACGAGGCGCGTGCCAATCTAATGTGGACTTCGTCGTGGGCAATCAATGGTTTTATTATCGGCGGTAAGCGTCGGGCGTGGAGTTGTCACCCGATGGAGCACGAGCTCTCGGCGGTCTATGACATCACGCACGGCTTGGGTCTTGCCATACTTACGCCACGCTGGATGGAGTACTGTCTCGACGATAGTACGGTGGATAAATATGTGCAGTATGGTGTGAACGTATTCGGTATCGATGCGTCGCTCGACAAGATGGCCATCGCCCGCGAGAGTATTCGTTGCACCGAGGAGTTCCTCTTCGAGCAGCTCGGCTTGCAGCGCACCTTTACCGATGTTGGCATCAAGCGCGAGGACTTTGCGCTGATGGCACAGAAGGCGTGCCGTTATGGTGCCATCAAGGGCTTCAAGACGCTCACGCCGAAGGATGTCGAGGCGATATTCGAGATGTGTTTATAGTGTGCCAATGGGGTGGTGTAACCCCGTAGTCAATCATAAAAATAGGGCTGTCCGTTTATGGACAGCCCCTTTTCGTTTATGGTAGCGGCAACCGAGTAAACCGCATTTTGTTGAGTGCGTATGAACTATGCCTCGCCTGGTTTCTTGAACGATATCGGGTGACGAGTGATGTTTATCGCACCGAACGTCTGCTCGTAGCGCATCACATTCTCCTGCAACGAGAGTAACAGACGCTTGGCGTGCTCCGGCGTGAGAATTATACGACTCTTGACTTTCGCCTTCGGCAAACCGGGCAGAATGGTTGCAAAATCGACGACAAACTCCGATGGAGAGTGGGCGATAATGGCGAGATTTGAGTATTTGCCCTGTGCTACCTCGGCATCGAGTTCGATGTCTATTCCTGCGGGTTTTTGTTGTTCTGACATAATAGTATTCTTTTGATTGTTTTTAGCCTTCCTATCTGTATTTCGGAATCGTGAGTCACATGATGAGCCGCACTCTACCCATTGTACAATGCAAAGATACAAAAATTTGGACAAATACTCACCCTCGGTGTATTCGTCCGCAAAAAAAAAGAGCAAACCCGGTCGGTGCAGGTTGCTCTCGTGTGTGAATGAGGCGGAAGCGGCACCGGATAGATGCTGGTTCTGCCGTTTGGGGGTTAATATGTTTTTGTGTGGCTTTGGAAGAAGCGCACAATATGAGGCAGTGCGGTTGGCGAGAAGCGGTGGCCGCCATTGTGGATATATGTCTCCACATCGCAACCGTTCGCCGACGGGTAGTGTGTCAGGTGTTTGGCTTTGTGTTGCGGCTCGCCACAGCCATTGCGTGCAACCGTGCGCTCGATGCAGCGGCGGACGGCGGCGATAGGGACAATCTCGTCATTTTCGGCAGCGATAAATATGGCCGGCTTAACCGGCTGACGATTGACAAGGTCGCCCAAGCGTGCCGCACCCGAAGCCGATGGCGCAAAGGCGGCAAAGAGTTCGCCTCGCAGAGCCCACAGCGAGTGTGTAAAGCCCGAGCCGTTGGAGTGGCCCGTGGCATATATGCGAGTTTCGTCCACATTATACCGCTTGCGAATCTCGCGCAGCAGAGCATCGAAAAAGCGTATGTCGCGCCCCTCGTCGCTCGCCGTCGGCAGCACCCATCCATTGCCATCGAACAGGCCTCCCTCTACCCACAACCCCTGTGGATAGACCACTATCGCCTCGTGCCAATATTCGTGAATCGCCATTCGCTTGGCTATCCCCTCCATTGACCCCGTACGACCGTGAAAGACAAAGACCAATGGGCGAGGGCTGTCGTTGTGGCTACGGGTGCCGAACTCCGAATAGACGACCATCGCACGACGCATAACGCCGTCCGATTTGACCTCAATAATCTGCGTTGTGACTTGTGCCAATGCCTCGCCTGCGAGCATCGTCAGCACAATGAGCCACACACCGAATCGTTTCATAGCCATATTTTTTACACTTATCTACACAAAGTATGATGTATTAGGATGACAATGTGCAAAAAAAGTTAAATATAAATCGGTTTTATTCGGCACACGCAGCCACATACGACACTAATTGGAGAACGCCACGCCATCGCCCTGCACATCTATCGAAATCGGCTTCTCGCGATTCACTTCGCCGGCGAGGATGCGTTTCGAGAGTTCGTTCACGACCTCACGCTGAATGGTACGCTTAACGGGGCGCGCACCGAACATTGCATCGTAGCCCGTACGAGCAATCCAATCGCGTGCCGCAGTCGTATATCGAAGCGTTATGCCGTTGGTAGCGAGCATCTTGGCAATGGCATCCATCTGCATATCGACAATCTTGCGAATATCGCCCTCGGTAAGCGGCTCGAACATCACAATCTCGTCGATACGGTTTACGAACTCCGGTTTGAGTTGCTGTTTGAGCAGTTCGACCACATCCTGACGCGTACGCTCGACCACCTCGCGCGAGACGACTCCGCCGGTGGTGGCTGCCGCTGCGAAGTGCTCCTGAATCAGGTGCGAACCCATGTTGGATGTCATGATGATTATGGTGTTGCGGAAATCGACCGTGCGCCCCTTGTTATCGGTCAATCGGCCATCGTCGAGCACCTGCAACAAAATGTTGAATACGTCGGGATGCGCTTTTTCGATTTCGTCGAGCAGCACGACCGAATATGGCTTGCGTCGCACCGCCTCGGTGAGTTGTCCGCCCTCGTCGTAACCGACATATCCCGGAGGAGCTCCGACCAAGCGCGAAACACTATGACGCTCCTGATACTCACTCATATCGATACGTGTCATCATATTTTCGTCGTTGAACAAAAATTCCGCCAATGCCTTTGCCAACTCTGTCTTTCCGACACCCGTTGTACCCAAAAATATGAACGAGCCGATTGGTCGTCGGGCGTCGCTCAATCCGGCACGCGAACGACGCACAGCGTCCGAAATCACACTTATTGCCTCGTGCTGACCCACCACGCGACGGTGGAGTTCGTCCTCCAAATGGAGCAGTTTTTCGCGCTCCGAAGCGAGCATCCTCGTCACCGGAATACCCGTCCAACGCGACACCACATCTGCGATATCTTGTGCCGAAACCTCCTCGCGAATCATCTGTCCCGATGTGGTTGCAGCGCGCAACTCCTCTTGCAGAGCGGAGATGTGTCGCTCGGCATCGACTATCTTGCCGTAGCGAATCTCCGCCACACGACCGTAATCGCCCTGACGCTCGGCCTGTTGCGCTTCGATTTTCAGACGCTCGATAGAGTCCTTCTGCTGCTGTATCTTGCGCAGGATATCGCGCTCGCCCTCCCACTTGGCTCGTCGTTCGGAGACCTTCGACTGCATGTCTTCAATCTCGCGGTCGAGACGAGCGAGTCGCTCCTTGTCGTTTTCGCGGCGAATAGCCTCACGTTCTATTTCGAGTTGTCGCACGCGACGTTCCATCGCATCAACCTCCTCCGGCACGGAGTTCATCTCCAAACGCAGACGCGATGCCGCCTCGTCGATAAGGTCGATGGCCTTGTCGGGCAGAAAGCGCGAAGTGATGTAGCGGTGCGAGAGTTCGACGGCCGAAACTATCGCCTCATCGCGGATACGCACCTGATGGTGATTCTCGTAACGCTCTTTGAGTCCGCGCAGAATCGAGATAGCATCGTCGGTGGTCGGTTCATCGACCATAACCTTCTGAAAACGACGCTCCAATGCCTTATCTTGCTCGAAGTATTTCTGGAACTCGTCGAGCGTCGTGGCACCTATCGTGCGCAATTCGCCTCGCGAGAGAGCCGGTTTGAGAATGTTTGCTGCATCCATCGCCCCGCTCGACTTGCCGGCACCGACGAGCGTGTGAATCTCGTCGATGAAGAGCAGTATCTCACCCTCGCTGGCGATGACCTCTGCCACGACAGCCTTCAATCGCTCCTCAAATTCGCCTTGATACTTCGCTCCGGCAATCAGTGCACCCATATCGAGCGAGAAGATGAGCTTTTCTCGCAGGTTTTCCGGCACGTCGCCATCGACAATGCGGTGGGCAATACCCTCGGCAATAGCTGTCTTACCGACACCCGCCTCACCAACAAGGATAGGGTTATTCTTCGTACGACGCGAGAGAATCTGCAACACGCGACGTATCTCATCGTCACGACCAATCACAGGGTCCAAC
>JAFNYX010000080.1 GCA_017654125.1 Alistipes sp.
GATTTAGGGGGTGGGTAACACAAAAGGTGGTGTTTACACCACTATATTAAAAGCAACAAAGGCTTCCCGAAGGAAGCCTTTGTGATTATATGAAGAAATCGTTTATTTCTTCATATAGCTTTTAATATAGTGGTGGTGCGAGCCGTAGCGGTTGAACGCTGCCTCGTCAAGGGCCTCCTGTGCCGATGGGTGGGCTACGGAGATAATCAGACGAGCACGCTCCTGCAAGCTCTTGCCATAGAGATCTACGGCACCATTCTCGGTTACGAACCAGTGGATGTGGTTACGGGTCGTTACGACACCGGCACCCTCGGTCAGCACGTCCGAAATCTTCGATACACCCTTGTTGGTAATCGAAGGCATAGCGATAATTGCCTTACCGCCCTTCGAGAGCGATGCACCATAGATGAAGTCGATCTGACCACCTACGCCCGAGTAGAACTTACGACCGAGCGAGTCGGCGCAAACCTGACCGGTGAGGTCAACCTGCAAAGCAGAGTTGATAGCCGTTACGCGGTCGTTCTTTGCGATGATATATGGGTCGTTGGTGTAGCCTACGTCCATCATCAGTACGCCAGGGTTGTCGTCGATGAAGTCATATACGCGCTGCGAACCCATAAGGAAGGTCGAAACCATCTTGCCCTTGTCGATATTCTTTGCTGCACCGTTGATTACTCCCTTCTCTACGAGTGGGAGAACACCGTCGGCGAACATCTCGGTATGTACACCGAGGTTCTTGTGGCCACCGAGCTGTGCGAGAACAGCGTTCGGAATGGCACCGATACCCATCTGCAATGTTGCGCCATCCTCGATAAGGCCTGCACACAAGTTACCAATCTTGGTCTCCACCTCGTTTGGCTCGGCGAAGTGTGCCTCTTCAAGTGGCTGGTCGTCCTGTACAAAGTACTCGATACGCGACGAGTGAATCATTGCATCACCGAATGCACGTGGAACATACTTGTTTACAACTGCGATAACGTGCTCTGCGCACTCAACGGCTGCGAGTGTTGCGTCAACCGACGTACCGAGCGATACGTAACCGTGCTTGTCTGGCGTCGAAACCTGAATCATAGCGACGTTGCAAGGCACAGCACCCGAACGATAGAGCTTCTGTGTTTCGCTGAGGAAGATCGGAATATAGTCCGCATAACCGCTCTGGGTTACCTTACGAACATTACCGCCTACGAAGAACGAATCGAGCTGGAATACGCCCTCGAACTCCGGATCTGCATAAGGAGCCGGACCCTCGGTGTGGAGGTGGTGGATGTGTACATCCTTCAACTCGCCCGCACGACCGCGCTCGCACATAGCCTTAATGAGACACTGCGGAGCCGATGCTACGGAACTCAAATGAATGTGGTCGCCCGACTTGATTACTTTGACGGCCTCTTCCGGTGTTACAAACTTAATCATAGTGTTTGAAATTTAGTGTTTTGGATTATTTGTGTTTATTTTCTCTTTACCTCTACCTGTTCGTATCCCTCGATGATGTCGCCGATGCGGATATCGTTGTACGACTCGATGTTCAGACCGCAATCCTGGCCCGAAACTACCTCCTTAACGTCGTCCTTGAATCGTTTGAGCGAGCCGAGACGACCCGTATGGATAACGATACCGTCGCGGATTACGCGGATTGGCGTGTTGCGCTGCAACTTACCCTCGCGTACCATACCACCGGCGATGGTGCCGACTTTCGAAATTTTGAAGGTTTCGAGTACCTCGATCGAACATACAATCTCCTCCTTCATTACCGGCTCCAACATACCCTCGATAGCATCCTTAATCTCGTTGATTGCATCGTAGATAATCGAGTAGAGACGAATCTCAATCTCCTCTTGCTCGGCAATCTTGCGGGCTGCTGCCGACGGACGTACCTGGAAACCGACAATAATGGCGTTCGATGCGGCTGCGAGCAATACGTCGCTCTCCGAAATCTGACCTACGGCGGCGTGGATTACGTTCACCTGAACAGTCTCCTTCGAGAGCTTGATGAGCGAGCCGGACATTGCCTCTACCGAGCCGTCCACGTCACCCTTGACGATTATATTGAGCTCCTTGAACGAGCCGATAGCGATACGACGACCAATCTCGTCGAGCGTTACGTGTTTCTGGGTCATGATACCCTGCATACGTTGCAACTGCTCGCGCTTATTGGCAATCTCGCGTGCCGAACGGTCGTCCTCCATTACGTTAATCTGGTCACCCGCTTGTGGCGCACCATTCAGACCGAGCAACTGCACCGGCGTCGAAGGACCTGCTTCTTTGAGTTTGTTACCATTCTCGTCGAACATCGCCTTTACACGACCTGTATAGATACCCGAAAGTACTACATCGCCGATGCGTAATGTACCCTCTTGTACGAGTACTGTCGAGACGTATCCGCGACCCTTGTCGAGTGTCGATTCGATGATAACACCCTTGGCGCGCTTGTTCGGATTGGCCTTCAATTCGAGCATTTCAGCCTCCAATAACACCTTTTCGAGGAGTTTGTCGAGATTCATACCCTTCTTTGCCGAGACATCCTGGCTCTGATACTTACCGCCCCAATCCTCGACGAGCAGGTTCATATTCGCCAACTGCTCTTTGATTGCCTCAGGGTTTGCTGCCGGCTTATCAATCTTATTGATTGCGAATACCATCGGAACACCTGCTGCCTGTGCGTGGTTGATTGCCTCGATGGTCTGCGGCATCACCTTGTCATCGGCCGCAACGATGATGATTGCAACGTCGGTAATCTTCGCACCACGCGCACGCATTGCGGTAAACGCCTCGTGACCCGGCGTATCGAGGAACGTAATCTTCTGGCCGTTCAACTCTACCGAGTATGCACCGATGTGCTGCGTAATACCGCCTGCCTCGCCGGCGATGACGTTTGTTTTACGGATGTTGTCCAACAACGAGGTCTTACCGTGGTCAACGTGACCCATTACGGTTACGATTGGCGGACGTGGGAGCAAATCCTCTGCGCTGTCTGCTTCGTCCTCGCCGATTGCCTCCTGAATGTCAGCCGATACGAACTCGGTTGTGAAACCGAACTCCTCGGCAACCACTACGAGTGCCTCGGCATCGAGACGCTGGTTGATGGACACCATCAAACCGAGGTTCATACATGCCGAAATAACTTCCATTGGCGAGACGTTCATCATCGTCGCCACCTCGCTTACGGTTACGAACTCCGTAACTTTGAGCACCTTGCGCTCCATCTCTTCGCGCTCCACCTGCTCGTTCATACGCTCGCGCACCTCTTCACGTTTCTCTTTGCGGTACTTTGCGCCTTTGTTCTTTGCGCCCTTTGCCGTGAGACGTGCCAACGTATCTTTAACCTGCTTCGAAACCTCTTCGTCGGATACCTCCGGGCGTACTACCGGTTTCGGTTGTGGCTTCTGGTGCTTATTCTTTTTGCCGCCACCCTGTTGTTGCTGGTTGTTCGGCTTATTGTTCTGTGGTTGGTTTGGCTTTTGGCCCTGATTGCCGCCCTTACCGCCACCATGATTATTCTGCTTGGTTACATCGACTTTCTCCTTGTCGAGACGCTTGCGACGATGCTTGCCACCAGGAACCATGCCCGTAACGTCCATCTTGCCGAGAATCTGCGGGCCGACCAACGTTGGTGCTTCGGTTGGCTTAAACTCTGCCACGTTGCGTACCGGCTCATGCTGCGGCTCTGCCGGCTTTGCGGTCGGCTGCGGCTTTGGTTGTGGCTGCGGTTGCGGTTTTGGCTGTGGCTTCGGTTGCTGTGGCTGTGGCTTTGGTTGCGGCTTGGTGGTTGGCTGTGACTGCTTTGGCGCACTATCCGCAGGGCGGACACTCTTGCCACCGCTCAAATCAATCTTGCCGAGAATTTTCGGTTGCGTGATTTCGTCCTTTACGTCGATGCTCTTCTTCGGTGCAGGTGCAGCCGGCTTTGGCTCCTCGATGGATACCGTGTTTTGGCGAGCAGATATCTTCTCGCGGACACTATCGCGTGCACTCGTGGTCGAACGGTTTGCGCCGAACTCCTTTTCGATGAGCGCATACACATCCGGTGCAATCTGCGTATTGGGCGAGCCGTCAATCGTTACCCCCTTCTTGTGCAGATAGTCGGTAATGGTGTTCAAACCCACCTTGAACTCCTTGGCTACCTGTATGAGGCGTAATTTTCTCTCGTTCTCCATATCTGTTGTTCTGTTTTTACTTTTTGGTTAGACAATACTTCGATTGCTGCGGAATATCCCGCAGCCGGATGTCGGGCTATTCGAATTCGGCTTTCAGGATGGCAACGACCTTCTCAGCCTGTTCGGTTTCGAGGTCGGCACGCGCTGCAATCTCTTCGATTGGCAGTTCGAGAACGCTCTTCGCGGTGTCGCAACCTGCGGCACGCAATGCGTCGATGATCCAGTTCTCGATTTCGTCGGAGAACTCCGTAAGAGCTACGTCCTCCTCCTCGATTTCGCGGTAAACGTCGATGTCGTAGTCGGTGAGCATCTTCGAGAGGCGGATGTTCAAACCGCCCTTACCGATAGCAAGCGATACCTGATCCGGTTTCAGATACACCGAAGCCGTCTTACGCTCCTCGTCGAGGATGATGTTCGAAATCTTGGCAGGGTTGAGTGCACGCTGGATGAGCAACTGTGTATTCGATGTGTAGTTGATGACGTCGATGTTCTCGTTGCGCAACTCCTTAACGATGGTGTAGATACGCGAGCCCTTCACGCCGACGCACGAGCCAACCGGATCGATACGGTCGTCATACGACTCGACAGCGACCTTTGCACGCTCGCCAGGGATGCGGGCAATTCGCTTAATTGTAATAAGTCCATCGTAAATCTCCGGCACCTCGGCTTCGAACAGGCGCTCCAAGAATTGGTTTGCCGTACGCGAAAGGATAATGCGTGGGGTGTTGTTATTCATCTCGACCGACTTTACGATTGCCTTGATGGTGTCACCCTTGCGGTAGAAGTCGTTTGGAATCTGCTCCGACTTTGGCAATACCAACTCGTTGTCGTCGTCATCCACTACGAGTACCTCCTTCTTCCACACCTGGTAGATTTCGCCCGTAACGATTTCGCCGACCTTGTCCGAGTACTTCTTGTAGAGATCTGCTTTCTCCAAGTCGAGAATGCGCGAAGCCAAATTCTGTCGCAACGACAATACGGCACGGCGGCCGAACGATGTGAACGAAATTTGGTCGGTGTACTCGTCGCCAACCTCGAACGATGGGTCGATTTTCTGAATCTCTGATAATTTGATTTCGGCTACGGCATCAGCAAAATCCTCGTCTGCGACAACCACACGGTTACGCCAGATTTCGAGGTCACCCTTGTCTGCATTGATAATCACGTCGAAGTTTTCGTCTGTGCCGTACTGCTTCTGCAATGCGTGACGGAAAACATCCTCCAAGACGCCGATCATCGTCGATTTGTCGATGTTTTTCAGTTCTTTGAACTCCGCAAAGTTGCTGATTAAGTTAAGATTGTCCATTGTCTTTTGTTTTTTATATTGTTATTTTCATCTAATTCATTTTTGCACCTTTCTGCTTAATTGGCCCCTGCGCTTTTGCCCTTCCCCGGATGTTGGTGCGGGGATGGTTTATTTGTAGTCCAGATACTCTTTTGCCGCCTTGATTTGCTCGTAGCGATA
>JAFNYX010000081.1 GCA_017654125.1 Alistipes sp.
AGTATAAGGTAAATGGTCAGGAGATTGCCGTGAGCGTTAAGGGTAAGGAGGAGTACGACCTTCCATGGGGCGGTAAGCTACAGTACTACAACTCTATCGTAGGTGGTGCTATCGATGCTCGCTTCATGCCTGCAATCTTGAAGGGTATCATGGAGAAGATGGACGAGGGTCCGCTTACGGGTTCGTACGCACGCGACATCCGCGTTGTGATTTACGACGGTAAGATGCACCCGGTAGATTCGAACGAAATCTCCTTCAAACTCGCAGCACGTAACGCATTTAAGGAGGCGTTCCGCAATGCAGGTCCGAAGATTATGGAGCCAATTTACAACGTCGAGGTTCTCACGCCGAGCGAGTATATGGGTTCGGTAATGAGCGACTTGCAGAACCGTCGTGCAATGATTATGGGTATGGAGTCAGACAAGGGCTTCGACCGCCTGAACGCACGCGTTCCGCTCGCAGAGTTGTACCGCTACTCGACCACGTTGTCGTCGCTCACTTCGGGAGCAGCAACCTATACGATGCGCTTCGACTCGTACGAGCAGGTACCATCGGATGTTCAGGATAAGTTGCTCAAAGCTTATACCGACACCGACGAGGAGTAAACCACACTTGCTCGAAGAGCCATTTCAAAGGGCTGTCCCGTGTAGGACAGCCCTTTTTCGGCAGAGGGGGGGGTACACAATTTATTCCATTGCAAAAAACACAAAAAGAAACACCCCGCAAGGAGGTGTTTCTTTTTGTATTTCATAGAACAACTGCTACTCGGCAGTCTTCACAGCAGGGAACTTCACGAGATAGACCAAGTGTTCCAACGCGCGGATATAGTTGCGCTTGCCGTCCTTCGGCGAATGAACGTAGCAGTCGATGGTGAAAACTTCGCCAGCAGCCTCATTCACAGTCGTATAACTTACAAACGGACCACCCATAAAATCGCCGGCCACATCCCAAAAACCGCGCATCTCAATCCACTTGCGGTCGCCAATCTGCACCACCGCATAGTCCGGCTCGAAAGGCGTATAGTCACCCGTCTCGGCATCGGGAATCTGCTCGACGGTCACCATATACGAACCATCGGACGGACCCGGAATACGACGTGCAAACTCGTTACGCATCGCCACCAATCGCTCGACCGAAAGCGAGCCCTTGCCGCGATACGGATAGGTATAGATGAAAAAACCCTGACTTGCAGCCGGAAATTCGTACGACGCCCACAGGAAATCGGCACTCTGCGAACGCAACTCGTAACCCTTCGGCACACGCATATCCACGCCAAACTCCTCCTTAATCAATTCATTGAGCAACTGCACGTTGTGTCGCTCGGCATACTTCACCGTGCGGTCGCGCTCCGCCATCTCCAATACGCGCAACAAAGCATCGCCGTTCGTTCGCAGATACTCAACCATCGCCTGTTGCGACGCTCCTTGGAACGTCATCACCAACTGCGGTGCGGCAGCCACATCATACTGTGCGATGATGGCCGTCTGGGCAACTTGTGGTGACACGACCACTTTCAGGATATTGCGGTGCTCGGTCAGGATGTTGCGGAAGTCGCCCGCCGTGATGCGTAGCACATCGAAGTGCGGCTCGGCCTGATTGAGCATCGGCACCGGCTCCTCCAAAAGCGCACGCAACGCCTCGCCCAACTCGCCCTCCCACTCGGGAGCATTGCACACAACGAGCAACTCGTACGGCGCACCCTGCGCCACCTTCTTCGTGCTCGACAGCGTGTGGAAACTCTTACAGCCGACCGCCGCAGCCACTACCGCCAGCGCAAGGCACAATTTGCAGAAAACATTTTTCATATCGTTCCTCTTTTTTGTTTGAATCTCACCCTCAATCGCGATTTTCACCCTCTCGCGGTTTTGTCGCATCACAAATGCGCTCCGCGAGTGATATATATGGGTTTGCAAATTTACCCCCCCCCGCGAATTTTCCAAATTTTTCGCCACTTTTTTGGCGCTTCCTATCGACAAATATAGCAAAAAAAC
The DNA here is from genome assembly GCA_017654125.1 of Alistipes sp. Taxonomy (GTDB): domain Bacteria; phylum Bacteroidota; class Bacteroidia; order Bacteroidales; family Rikenellaceae; genus Alistipes. The sequence continues at coordinate 1,992 of JAFNYX010000081.1, forward strand.
TGCAATTTTTATCCGCCCGCCCGAAAAAAAATCCCGACCCACTCGCACGCAAGCAGGTCGGGATATAGAGGTTTTCGGGGTAAAAGCGTATTATTAGAAAGTTACATCGGTCGAGTATTCGATTTGCTCACCCGTGTCGAGCGTCAGCGTTACGAATATTGTATGCGTGCCACTTGTCGCCGGCAATGATGAGGTGGTGAACTTAATGTCGTAACACGTCTCGTCGCTATTTGTGACAACATATCCGCTCTCTATTTGCAGCAGGGTCATATCATCTGCTTGGAGCTGGCTGACGGGTTTAGATACAAAGGTTAATACGTTACCCGTCCATCCATTTTGTATGTATGGATACGGAGTGTGAAAATGTGCTGTAAACAAATCGTTTAATGATAAGCCGACAGGATGTTCCGCATCCCAATTTTGATTGCTTCTTATATCAATACTGCAAATTGTGTCGTATGCACACCGATAGATGCCTAATGGCGGATAGATATTTCTAACCTTCCAAGGCACATTAAAGTCTTGACATGTTACATGAACTGCATTTGGATTGTAGTCTCCAAATTTATCCACACATCTCTGGTATGCCCCATCGTCTTCTTCCAGGGCGTGAGATATTATGTCGGCTATTGCTTTGCCAAAAACAGATGCTGTAATTACGACTCCCCCTTCTTCCGTTTGGATGACATTTAGAACATTATATAACAAATTTCCATTATTGTCATATAGTTGATTGTCGCGATTGATGGTTATGTATGACCCCACCGTGCCGTAGGTCGTTATTTGATTATAGTCATTCTGCCAACAACTGCTCATCATTATTGCTGTGAGCAATACGATTGCTATTTGTTTGTAAGGTTTCATGTGTTAATCAAAAAATAAGGTTTGTCTTTTTTTCGGTGCACATTACTCGAAAGTTACATCGGTCGAGTATTCGATTTGCTCGCCCGTATCGAGCGTCAGCGTTACAAATATCGTATGTGTGCCACTCGTTGTCGGTAATGATGCGGAGAGTAGGCGTATCTCGCAATTAGCAGCACAGAGCCACAAGTCATCCTCGGCAAGTTCTCGCATCGGCTTTTGTTGGTGATTCAACACTTCGCCCGTAAATCCGCGCTTTATGTATGGATAGACACTATAAAAGTCTATGTCGAATAAATCGTTTAGCGATGCTCCGGCCGGATGTTCCGCATCCCAATCCGCACTGCTTGTAACGGTTAGTGCGCAAATCTTTTCGCATAACACATACCGATAACAATAACGTCCACTAGCTTCATACATCGGAGACATCGTGCCGATATAGCTTGGCGGCGGACTATATACCGAACAAAAATTAGGATTGAAATCGCCAAATTCTTCGCGCAATTCGGCGTATCGCTCCGCCGAGCCCTGACCTAATGCAAAATCTATTATGCTGGCAACTAAGTTTCTCGAAATAAATAATCCCAAATCTATTTTGCCGTTATCTACGTTTGCAATCACAACATCTCTTGGGGCAAATTCATAAATGTTGTTTCTATTGATGCCTATATAGAACATAACCGTAGCTTCTATGTTATATGACGGATATGGACTTTTGTCTTCATAACACCCATTACATATAAATATGCCCAATAGAATTAGTATGATTTTAATCTGTTTCATAATATATACGCGTAATTATTAGTCAAACAATAACGCTCTAAAACAAGATGACATCGGGGGTCGAGACCCCGAAATTAACCTAATTGCTTTCTGCAAATATACAAATATTTCATTGAAAAAGCAAATAGTTAGCCCTCAAAAAATAAGGTCAGGTAAGGTCGGGTAAGGTCGGGGGCGGCATTGAATGGCAGGCGTTCGCTTGCGCTCA
>JAFNYX010000082.1 GCA_017654125.1 Alistipes sp.
AATTTTTTAAGAGAGTGTGAGTTATGAATGAGAAATATAGGAAGATTTACTTGCTGTTGTACGTATTCGTTATGTTGGTTGCCATAATTGTTATCGGCAAGTCGATTTACGATGTCAAGCAGTCGGGTGTAGACGCGGCTGGCCGGCCGATTGCTACATTAGTAATTGCTATCTTGGCTCTGATATTCGGATTGGTTAAATTGGTTAGACGAAGAGGGTAAGGTGTTGAGAATTAAAAACAATAGTAGTGAGTCCTTTCGGGAGATTCACTACTATTGTTTTTATTTGATTGAGTTAAAAATGTAAAAATCCGCCCCAATCATCATGCGTAACCGGCTCTCCGTTTTCGTGCCATACGATGCTGTGTAAAGCATTTGCAGTGATTGTGCCTATGGCGTGGATATCATAACCGAATTGTTCCTTGAAACGGCACGCCAATGCCTCGGCAGCATCGGCTTCGACCGTAAAGAGCAACTTATAATCTTCGCCTCCGCATACGGCATTACGAGTGTCTGTATCGGCAGCTGGGATACGCTCCGTGTCGATAATGGCTCCGACGTGCGAGAGATCAAGGATATGTTGCAAATCGGAGGCGAGACCATCCGATAGGTCCATCATCGCATGTACGCACTCTTGTTGTCCAAGCCATTCGCCTTCGAGGATTTGTGCCGTAGGATTGCGATGCGTATGGGCTGCGGCGGTAGAGTAGTTGCCGGCAAGGATATCTCGCAAACCGATGGCCGATTCGCCGAGCGTGCCACCAACCATAATTGTATCGCCGACTTGTGCGGCCGAGCGACGTTTGATGTGTGAGAGTTTTGCCCGACCGATGGCTGTTACAGAGATGTAGATTTCAGATTTGGAGCAGGTGGTATCTCCACCTGCAAGGGTTACCCCGTATCGTTCCGAAACACTGCGATAGCCTCTCATAAACTCCTCTGCCCATTCGCCAATGGCATTCTGTGGCAGTGATAGCGATAGTAGGGTGGCAATCGGACGTGCACCCATAGCGGCAATGTCGCTCAGATTGACGGCTGCGGACTTTGCTCCTATTTCGAATGCGGTTGTTGCGTCGCACAGAAAGTGAACGCCCTCGCAGAGAGCATCCGCAGTAAAGAGGAGAGCCTCGTCGTCGTTGATGGGCAGAACGGCGCAATCGTCTCCGATGCCTTCGAAGTCGCCGGCAGGAATTGAGGCAAACATGTCACGAATCTTCTCTATGAAACCAAATTCGGTCATCAGCTTTACTCCTCGTTGAAAATATAGATATGCTCTCCCTTGCGTTGCATATTGAAGTTTTCGCGAGCATACTTTTCGAGATACTCGTCATAGCGGAGACGCGCCATTGCTGCGCTATCCTCAGCAATGCTTTGCAGGTAGTGCTGTTTCTCGATATTCAGGCGACTGATATCGCGGTTAATTCTTATGATATCCCACACAGAACGACCTATGATAAAGAACGTAAAAGCAAAAATCGCAACGGTAATTGCCCGCCACGAATATATGTTGAATTGCTTGATAATGCCTTGAAAACGTTCTTTAATTTTACCCATCCCCTATGTCGGTTTAAGGAATATGCATGAATTTATGACTCTGAATAGAAATACTCCACTTTGGATGGCGTTTGGCATATTCAACCATCTTCGGTATCATCTGTTCAGAGACGCTCCACTCTGGTTGCAGATATAGCAAGCACTCGGGGCGCACCTTTGCAGCGTTCTCCTCGGCCCATTCTAAATCGGCGTCACACTCGATGATTACCTTCAACTCGTCGGCTCGTGAAAATGCCTCCTCCAACGGTGGAAGTTTATGCTTTGGTGACAGGCATACCCAATCGAATGTGCCGCTGAATGGGTGAGAGCCAGATGTTTCGAGAAAAATTTTTAGACCGTTTGCTTTCAATCGCTCGGTGAGAGGCGCCAATGGATAGAGCAAAGGTTCTCCGCCGGTAATGACAATTGAGCGGGCATCGCATTCGACGGCTCGCTTTACAACGATATCAATATCTGTCGGCGGGTACAATCGCGGATTCCACGTATATTTGGCATCGCACCATGCACAGCCGACATCGCATCCTCCCAAACGGATAAAGTATGCCGGTTTGCCTGTATGGAAACCCTCGCCTTGAATCGTGTAGAAGTCCTCGACCAGAGGCAAAAGTACACCGCCTTGCAGAATGTCCGTATTATTAGTCATTCGTTACGACGTAAATATCTTTCAATCCACGACCAATCTGGTCATAATCCAAGCCGTAGCCGGCGATAAACTCGTTGCCAATCTCCATTGCACAATACTTTATCGGCAGATCGTAGAGGTACTTCTCTGGCTTGAAGAATAATGTACATACCTCGACACTGCGTGGTGAGAGTGAGTGCAGATACTTAATCATGTGATTGATGCTGTGTCCGGTCTCGACGATATCCTCCACGATGATAATGTCGCGGTCCGTAATGTCGAAATCGATGCCGAGTTTCTGACGAATTTCGCCTGTCGATTGAGTGCCTACATACGACGAAATCTGCATGAATGCAATTTCGTTAGGGAATGTAAGTTTACGCACAACATCGGCAAGGAAGATAAATGCGCCGTTGAGTACGCCGACGAAGATAGGCGGCTTTTCGCACGATGCATAGTCCTTGTTGAGTTGCTCGGCAACCTTTACGATTGCTTTGTCAATCTCCTCGGCAGGAATCATTACCTCAAAGGTACGGTCGTTAAGTGTTACTCTCTGCTTCATTATTCGGAGTGGTATTTTGTAGTTAAAACTTTGAGTTTGTATCTATATAATTGTGCAAATTTAATACTATTTTCCGAATAGCGTATCTTTAACGACTGAAAAAGCGGTGTTTATTTTGACGAATTTGTAGTATGTGTATAAAAAAGTATCGCGACATCTTGTTTTGCCGCGATACTTAATCTCTTATGCCTCCTCGTCGAACAGCCGCTCGAAAAGAGCTCTAAATTGTTGCTCGTCTTTTGCGACAGCTCGCAATTCGGCAAGTCGTCGAGCGTTATCCGATTCGGGAATCCATAGTTTGAGATAGCCTGTTTCGCTATACTTTTCTGTGATATGCTCCTTGCAACGCTGAAAGTGGCCTTCACGGTTGATGTTGGGGTAGTGGCGCAAACCGAATTGTATGGTGCGACGTATAACTGTTTCCGTGTCGATACATCGGTCCGCTTCTGCAATTATGCGACCGTATATTGTACGCGGGGCACTCGTTGCCGATGCGCGATGGTCCTCGACGGCGTCGCGCATTACGAAGAGTTGTTCTTGCGTAAAGTGTTGTTGCAATATGTGGTCGGCAACCAAAATTTCGCCTGATGTTATATGATGCCGTTCGCGTCCTTCACAAAGCCCCGTATCGTGATATGCTGCAATGGTATAAACCATTGCCTTGTCCACGTCGTAGTGCTCGGCAAGAGTCATGCTCTGCTCCATAACCTGACGAACGTGAGATGTGCCGTGCGCTTTGTCAAAATGCTCGTAGCGCGGCACTATCTCACGTTCGATGTAGTCGAGTAACTCGCTATTCATTATTCGTAGTCGAACATCAGCTCGAAATCGTCAATCCACATCTTGCTCTGCGTACTGCCTACAAAGTAGTCGCCATAACGCGAACTTGTGCAGACGATAATAATATGGGTTGGCTTGCGGTCGAAGTTGCGATACTCCAACGGAATATCGAACTCATACCATTCGCACGACTCGTTGAAGCGTATCTCACCGTATGCAATGATACCCTCGTTTTGAGGGCCGAAGAATGTCTTTTCGTCGCGCGTATCAACTAATACCGGCGACTCCGCAGTTCCTCCATAGATGTTATAATCCCAATCGCCGATAGCGATATATATGATACCACCGTCCTGTTCGCCAACGTCAGGTGTCTTACCTCCCGTACCGCCACTTGGAACGCAGTCAATCGTGCCGCAGTTGTATTTAACCCAGCCTTTGAGCGATGTAGGGCGAAGAGTGAACGGGCGACCGAATGCCACCAAGCCATTCGTTCCGACAATGCGATCGAACTGACCTACGAAGCAGTTACCTGCCGCGAACTTGCCGATACCCATCACGTTGGCCTTCTGCGACCACATCTGCGTACAACGACCCGTTGCGCCCGGATGTAAATCCTCCGTATGAGGAGTCGTGAGGTTGATGCCTGCAATTTTTGATGCAGGGTTTCCTGTTCCCCACCATGCCTCTGCTGCGCTGAGATAAGGGTAGTGTACATTGCCCTCGAATGACCAATCTTCGAAACTCGAATTTGGCAGACGGAACACTTTTTCGGTTTTCAGTGTCTTAATCTCGGTAGTCTGCTCCTCGTCATTAGTAGTGGCGTAGCAGATGACCTCGTATGTCGTTTCAGGCGTGAGGTGGCGTAGTGCAACCTCGATAGTACCGCCATTGGATGTGTACCATGCCTGATCGGCTTCTATCCACTGCTCGTCTCCCTGCTTGCGATAGCGTACGCCGGTTGTTGCGCCATCTACGCCAATTGCCTTAACCCAAATAACTTCCGAGCCGGCAACTGCGCGAGTGAAGTCCACCTGCGGAACTTTTGGCTCAACATACAGACGCCAAATTTCTCGACGTCCGAATGCATCGACAATCGCTGTCTGCATGTGTGTGTCGTTGTTGAAATCCCTAATGGATGACGGTTCCGGGTAGTCGTACTCCGGACGCGGGCCGAAACGCAACTGTGTGATAGTTACAGTATCAAGACCAAAATCGGCACGACGATATACGGTAGCCATATTACGAGGCACGTCCCATACCGTCTCGCCAATCTGACCGATGACGCTGAATCGACGGTCGATATTTTGCTCGGCTGTGATAACCCATTCATAATCTTGATAGAGCGACAACGTGAAGTATTGCGGGAAACGCAAGTCGTGTACGCCGATAATCTCTTTCGAGAGTACGGCTCCTTCGGTAAGCGTCACGTCGGTAATACGGACATGTTGGATATCGGTATTCTCCGCAAGCGGAATGGTTATCGTACGATTGGTATAATCAATCGTGCAATCACCCTCAGAGCCTTCTACCTCAATCGCAAGGATATCCATCGGTATTACCGGATAGGGTATGTCGTTCTCGATGCAGGACGACACGAGCAGTGCCGTTGCTGCAATTATGCCGCTTATTAATCGTTTCATTTCTCTACCTTCTCTTTTTTCTTACTCCACAAATGGATATTGACACCAATGTTTATGTCTGCGAGATTCAGTCGGAAGCGCAAGTTCGAATAGTTGCGTTTACCGGTGAAGTTATTCTCGCCGTCCAACTGTCGGGTGTGGGTGTATTGCAAACCGCCCAAACCTATGGATACAGATGCACAAACATTCGGGAAAATGTACACTGCAACACCCGGATTGAATGATAACTTACATTTGTACACATCCGAAATACTGCGAGTCCACGTCTCTCCCGACTTATATCCGAACTCCGAACGTCCGAACGAGCCGGCAAGTTCCCAATCTGCAAAGAAACTAAATTTACCTTTGCGGTCGAGTGCAACGTACGTGCGATGGAACAAGCCTACCGAGTAACTGTTATTCTTGTAGGAGATGTTGCCAAGCGACAGCGATACATCGTTCTGCTCGCCGAGATTGAGCGAGAAGTTATCCAACGAACCCGATATGTACGAATATCCCAAACGCACTCCAATACTGTTGTTGTCGCGGTAAAAATATCCGATTGCTGGCTTTACGGTTACAATCGAGCCGGAGAGCTTGATATTGTCCAAAATCAGACCAATATCCGTATCTGCGGTCGAAAGTGTACCGTAGGATGCCGTCAATCCCAGTGTTGTTTCGCCCTTGAAAACAAACTTGATTTTGTTTATCTCGCGGTCGATACGTGGCCTACGTTGTTTCTTTACCGAATCGGCAGACATTGCATAAATTGTGCCGGAATTGTCGATGTTTGCAATCGATACATTTGTCGCCTCCTGTGTAGTTGTGCTATTTTCTGTTGGCTGCTGCTGTGCAGAAATACTCTGCACGACGGCAACCAGAAGCATCATAATAAAAATCTTTCTCATAGTGTGCCGTCTTTAATTATAAATAAAATGCAACGCCAAGTCCAATCGACAGAATATTCACCTTGAAATTCATCGAACTTGCCCGTGTGTCGCCAACATATATCTGATTATGCACCTGCTTGGTGTGCGAATAGTTGATACCCAATACTCCGACATTAACTTCAAGAGCCATATTGTTGGTCAGGAAGGCTACGAAACCCGGATTTACACCGAGCGAAACATCGAAACTCGTTGAGTATGTTCCGCGAATAGGTGAGCCCTCTGCGAATTTCGATTGCGAACCACCCATTCCCAACTGCATCTCTGCAAAAATCGCAAATCGCTTATTGCGACCCAGCGGAATATACTGTCGCCAAATTGCTGCAACGTCGTATGAGTGTTTGAGTGCGTAGTAATAATCCACACCGAAGTTCAGTGCAGCATCGCCCTCGCCGATGTTGAGTTGTGCAGAATCCAGTTGCAAGAACGAACGTGTGTATCCAAATCGTACTCCGATAATCGAGTTCTTTATGAGCGAATAACCAATCAAAGGGCTGACCTTGAATGAGTAACCCCTTGAATCGATGTCATCGACAACCAACAACTTGTATGCGCTGTTTGTATGAGTGGAGTATGAGATCGAACCTCCGAAAACCCATTGTCCCTTTGGTACGATTTGGGTTTTCAGATTGGAGAGACCTCGGTTGTTGCGAATCTCGCTGCGTGTTGGTGTTTTAGGTGCGATATCGGTGGCCAATGAATCGGCCACCGATATGCTATCCTGTGCAAACGCATTCAGCGAAATTATCGCAAACGCGGCTGTTGCCGTCAATATTTTGCGTAACTGCATTTTGTGTTTGCGCTTCGTTTTTAGTAAACAAACTCTACGTCGTCAACGTACATCCAGCTATCGGTACTACCGGTGAAGTAGTCACCATAACCCGAGCAGGTGTATGTCAAAACGAGGAAGTTTGGTTTTGTGTTGTTGTCCTTATAGGTCAGAGGCAATGTTATCTCGGTCCACTCCGAAATCGACTCTTTGCTCTCGTAAACGCTGAGTGCGATAACGTCCTCTGCTGTATTAGGATTGAAGAATGTATTCTCATACTTGGTATTCACCGTGTAAGGTTTAAGATTGCCGTTTTCGTCCTGCGAACGATTACACAAGCATACGAAAATCTTAACAAGGTCCTGACCGGAAGTGTGGCTACCTTGGTTGATTGTACCGGCATTGTTCTTCATCCAGAACTTCAACGCCTTTGGACGAGCCGTATATTCGAACGGTTTACCGAAATCTACGATACCGTTAGTACCATCAACTCGCTGGAATTTACCAACGAAGAGGTTACCGGCCGCAAATTTACCGATGCCGAATACCGTTGCCTTCATCGAGTGCATATATGCACTCTTCGAGCCGGTCGAGCCCGGACGGTGGTCGGTTGCTCCTACGGTCAAAACACCAGCACCAAGACCCTCTGTTGCGTGGTTACCCGTATCCCACATCGCGGTCAAAGCGTTTGAAGTAGGGCAAGTGATACCTTCGCTGTTTGTAATCCAATGCTCGAAATCTGCCTCCGGAATCTGTGCGCCGGCAGGAGTATTTACCGTGAGAATCTTACCAACCTGGGTCGAACCGATAAACATTGCGTACTCGTAGGTCTTGTTGGCGGTGAAGTTGTTTGTCAATGCGTTGTAGATGTTCTCCGAGCCGGCAGCCGATGCGTTCAGCATGCTCCACTCGCCACCTACGGTACGGAAACCAACCTTTACGTTCGATGGGTTGCCGAAGGCCATTGCCTGGAAATCGGCCGTTGTAAACCACAAGTCGTAGTTATCAGCCGAGATTGGCAATACACCCTGTACGCCGTAAGTTACCTCGGTAAAACCAACGCCACCGCTTGCATCCTTGATGCGGAATGCAAACTTCTGCTCACCACCACCGAGTGTTGCAAAGAACTGCTCCGAGAAAGAGATGCGATACTCCTTCTTCGATACCTCTGTGACAGTAACGCCTGCATAGGTCTCCGTCAAAAGATTGAGCGTATTGTCCGAAGTCGTAATATTGAGCTGTGTAATATTGTCGAGAGCCGTAACGATGTACTTGCGCTCGCCGCTTACGTAGTTGAACTTCTCGTTTACGTCGAAGCCGTCACCCTTAACCGTTGGGTCCGGGCTGAACGAAATCTTGTCGTCGCGATGCTCTGCCGAAGTATCAACCGTAGCCGAGATTACGAGGAAACCGTTAGCGTCCTTCGAGTACTTGAAGTTGAGCGTATAGAGTGTGAGTGGCTCTACGTTCTTGATAACACCGCTCTGCGAAACCGGAGTAGTACCATCCGTACCGTAGAAGTACCACGAAAGGTTGGTGCAACCCTTTGGCAACATAAAGTAGCCGGTTGCATTGCTATCGTACTTCAAAGTAGGAACCTTTCCCTTAACAGCATTGTCGAGATTGAACGAATCGGCTGCGCTGATATAAGTGTAATAGC
>JAFNYX010000014.1 GCA_017654125.1 Alistipes sp.
GGTGAAGACTTCGGTTTTACGATTGGCGACAGCACGCTCTCGGGCAACCTTACGCTGACGGCTACGGAGGCAAGTTGTCTCGATTGTGCGGACTACTACAATACGGGTACGCGCAACCTGTATTTCGAGCTGAATGTTAAAGATTCGGAGACAATATTCATCGAATGCTTCACATCGCTCTCGGCAACGGGTGTACCGACCGGAACGATGCCGGTTTCGTCGGTAGAAGAGGTTGGAAAGACGGGAACGGTTATGCCGGGTTGTCTCGATTGGGAGGATTATATGTTTGGCTCGTGGTGGTCAACCCTCGACAAAGATGGTTACATCGTTGACTATGCGGCTGCCGTTTCGGGCACGCTCTCCATCGAGAATAACGGCTCGGGCCACGATGTGTTATTCTCGTTCAAGGACGAGCACAACAACACGGTAACGCTTTCCTACTCGGGCACAATCGAGTTCTATGAATATGAGGTGGGGGCTTACTCGGCTCTTTCGGCCGGTGCACGTCTTTACAAGTCGCACAGCGGCAAGCGTCTTACGCGCAAGCAGGTGGCTGTGGCGGAGCACAAGTGCAAGAAGATTTTGCCAAAGAATCGTAAGCCACGATTGAAGGTTTCGCTCCGATAACGAGTGGTCTCCCGGACATAAAAAAACGGTTGGCGCGTCTGATGCCAACCGTTTTTTTGTGGTGGGACGTTATCGGCCCTATCACCAAACCCGTCTTCTGAACTCCGAGCAGACGATTGCCGTAGCGATGGCGACATTGAGTGACTCCGAGCCGCTACGCTCGGCAGGATATGGCGGAATGAGGAGTCCGTGCGTGAGCCGTGTGCGTACCTCGTCGGAGATACCCTGCCCCTCGTTACCCATAACCACTACGCCACATTGCGAGAGTGGTGCTTCGTAGATGTTCTCGCCATCGAGCAACGTGCCGTAGATGGCCGTGCCGTGAGAGCGCTGCTCGTCAAGCCACGACACGAGGTTGGTGTAGTGTATGCGGACGCGGATGATTGCCCCCATCGTTGCCTGTACGACCTTCGGGTTGAAGCAGTCGGCACAATCCTCCGAGCAGACGATGTCCGAGATGCCGAACCAGTCGGCCAGACGTATGATGGTGCCGAGGTTGCCCGGATTCTGCACGCGGTCGAGGGCGAGTACAACCCCTTCGGCGGGGTTGGCAAGGCGCAGGTCGTGGTGCGGAATCTCGACGACGGCGAGCGAGTTGTTTGCCGTTTTGAGTTGCGAGATGCGCTCCATATCTTTTGTCGAAATTAGTTCCGCCTCGCGCCACAATGGCTTGGTCGAGAGGATGCGGCGAACGCGCAGAGGCGAGGCGAGCAGTTCGCCGATGAGTTTTTCGCCCTCGGCAACGAACGCACCCTGCTCCATGCGGCCACGCTTGTCGGCAAGCGACTTTATGGCAAGTATTTCGGCTCGTGTAATCATCTGTTGTTCAGTGTTTTTATTTCAAAACGTATGTTTCGCCCTCGCGGGCAATATCGCTCTGCGGAAATATCTCGCGTGCCTCGTCGAGGAGTACATCTGCACGCTTGTAGCGCGATGAGAAGTGGCCGATGAGCAGTCCGCCGGCCTCGGCTGCGAGTGCCACCCGTGCGGCATCGGCAGCTGTCGAGTGGCCGCGTGCCTTTGCTTCGCGGCTCTGGTCGGAGGTGTAGGTTGCCTCGTGGTACAATAAATCGACTCCCTTCACACGGCGTGCGGCGATTGCCGAGCGCGATGTGTCGGAGAGGTAGGCGTACGAACGTGGCGGATGGGCGACGAACGTCAAACGCTCGTTGGGGAGCAGTGTTCCGTCCTCCAACGTGACATCCTCGCCCCGTTTGGCAGCGACGATTTGGGCTATGGAGAGTCCGTAACGCTCGATGCAGAACTTATCGACATTGCGCTCGCCCGGCTTCTCGCGGAAGAGAAATCCGGCACATGGCACGCGATGGCGGAGCGGGATGCTCCACACTTCGAGCGAGCGATTTTCGAATATGATGCGGTGCTTCGTGGTATCGACCTCGACCCACTCGACCGTGTACGGGAGTTGTGAGTCGAAGAATCGAAGGTGTGCCTCCAAAATCTCGCCCATCGGACGCGGAGCATAGACCGTGAGAGGTGTCTGCCGGCCGTAGAGCCCGAGTGTCGAGAGTAGCGGAAAGAGCCCGAAAACGTGGTCGCCGTGCAGGTGCGAGATGAAGACACCGCGCAGTCGCAACGGGTTGATTCCCGCGCGAAACATACGCTGCTGCACCCCCTCGCCGGCATCGACCAGGTAGTACTGCTCGTTGACGTTCACGATTTGTGACGAGGGGTGACGCTCGACGGTCGGCTTTGCCGATGCGTTGCCGAGGATGGTGACCTTTATCATCTTTTTATTGCACGTTTGCGCCCTTTTCGGGTGTCAGTTGTGGCTTTTCGGCACACTTTTTGCACCGATTTTATTACTCTTCGGGGGCGTTTTGCTCCGCCCCCGCAAAGCGAAATCTTCTATTTGTTGGCTGCTATGAAACGCTCGGCATCGAGAGCCGCGATACAACCCGAACCCGCAGCGACAATCGCCTGACGATAGTGTGGGTCGCAGACGTCGCCCGCAGCAAAGATACCCTCGCACGAGGTGCGCGACGTACCGGCAACGGTCACGATGTAACCATTTTCGTCGAGAGCGAGTTTGCCGGCCACGAGTTCCGTGTTCGGATGGTGGCCGATGGCGAGGAAGAAGCCCGAAATCGGAATTTCGTACTCTTCGCCGTCGTTCTTACGTACGCGAACACCCGTTACGCCATCCTCGTCACCAAGCACCTCGGCGGTGTTGTGCTCGAAGAGAACCTTGATGTTCGGCGTGTTGAATACGCGCTCCTGCATCGCCTTCGATGCGCGGAGGAACGGTTTGCGAACGATGAGATAGACCTGACGACAGAGCGATGCAAGGTAGGTTGCCTCCTCGCAAGCCGTATCGCCACCGCCTACAACGGCAACATCCTGCTTGCGGTAGAAGAAGCCGTCGCACGTAGCACAGGCACTAACGCCCATACCGCGGAAGCGCAACTCCGATGGCAGACCCAGGTATTTGGCCGATGCTCCCGTTGCGATGATAATCGTCTCGGCAGCAATCTCTGCGCCACCGTCGATGCTCACGCGGAAAGGTCGCGACGTGGTGTCGATGGCCGACACGATGCCCGTACGCACATCCGTACCGAAGCGTTTTGCCTGACGGCGCAAGTCGTCCATCATGGCGTTACCCGAGATGCCCTCCGGATAACCTGGGAAGTTCTCGATTTCGGTGGTTGTGGTCAGCTGACCACCCGGCTCGATACCCTCGTAGAGTACCGGCGAAAGCGACGCACGCGCCGCGTATATGGCAGCGGTGAAACCCGCAGGGCCGCTACCGATAATCAAACATTTTACCTGTTCCATAGACTTCGTTATATTTTTGTAAATTTTTCTTACTTTCTCTTCTCTCTTTCGTAAATGTTTCTGCCGACACGCTATCGGTGGCGAAAATTTTTACAAAGATACAAAACAATTTTCAACTCTCGCACTTGTCGCCTCCGACTCCTCACTCTGCACCGAAAGTCTGTGTGTGTGCGTCGTGCCGGTGGCCGTTATAGTCGTACGTGATGCGACAACCGTCGAGCAGCGCAACGAACTCTCCCGCCGAGAGGTTGTACTCCACATCGTCGAATACGGTGGGCAAAATCTCCGTTCCGCTCTTATCGATGACACCCACACCACTCTCCGTCTCGACCACTGCACGATCTTCGTGGATGTCCGTTGCCCATATGTATATGAACGGAATACGTGTGCACCCTTCGGTGTCGATAAATCCGTAACGATTGGCTCGGCACACGCGTATCAAACCCTCGTGTGGAGGGAATAGTTGGTCGGTTGCGAGGAGGTTTGGTTTTGTGGCGTGGTAGCTCCCCTGCACATCGCACAGCACACCTCCGCTTGGGGCAGAGGGGCGACTGTCGGCAAGAGCAAAGAGCGACGAAAAGTCGTCCGGCGTCGAGCCGAACGAGCCGTAGTGAGGACGAATGGCGTGAAAGAGACCGTCGTCGCCGACGATAATATTTTTTGCGTGGAGGTTGTTGTGCGTAAAGCCAATCCTCAACAGTTCCTGTTGCAAAGCCGTCAGCCCTTCGCGCAGAGTCTTGGCGGGCAGAGATGTGGCATCGGCCAACACGACACCCTCCGGGAGCGTCTCGACGATGATATCCGAGCATTGCTCACGACCGAGCGGGTCGGTGAAGCGCATCTCGCCTTCGAGCAGGCGGTATTCGCCCAACCAAGCCGAACGGAGGGCACAAATGCGCTCTGCGATGCGTGCTGCAAAGCCTATGGCACGTAGCGAGAGTGGCGAATGAAGGAGTACGTGGCGGCCATCGGGAAGCGTTGCCCTCGCCTCGGCAAATCGTGACGTGCGACACATTACCGGCACTCCGTTTTCGGTCACGGGCATCGCATCGCGCAACACGTTAAACGACGTGTGTGGCGAGGTGAGTGCTTGGCGGAATGAGGTTATTGTGGCAATCATCGGATGCGGGGCGGTTGGGTGATGTTATTGAATATTTGTGGCGCTGTACGAGCCGATGTTGAGCATTCCGAACGCATCGACGATGTTTGCGTTGTAACTCATCGCCACGAATGGTGGTCGGGCGTGGTCGTTGCGCAACTCCTCTATGGCGCGGTTGAACGGACTGGGCATGATGCTCGACATATCGGCGAGCAGGCGCGCATATTGGTTTACGCCCACGATTTCGTCCATGCGCGGAAAGACCAACGACTCCTCCGGCTCGGATGAGATATGTATATTGACGAAGAGCACCTCACCATCCGAGGTCGATATTCGGCGCAGACGAGCTGCTTCGTGGCGCAACGTCTGGTATTCGCAGTCGGTTGGTTCGCCATCGGTGATGTGGAAGACGATGGGTGGAAACGAGTCGGCATTTTCGGGGCGGTGGCACCACTCATCGACCAACGTATTCACGACCGACAACATCTCGTACATCGGTGTCGAGCCGGAGGCGTGTGGGCGAATCCAGCCCGGAACGCTCTCCGTTACGATGCGCTTCTCACCCGACGATAGGAGGTGTTCGACCTCGAACTCCACGCGTTCGGGGTTGCGTGTCGCGAGTGACGTGACCGGCACAAAACATGGCTCATCCTCCGTGAGCGAATAGACGCGTTGGTCGGCATAACCGATAAGGGCTACATCGTAGTAGTCGCGCAGACCGTCGCTGTGGGTCGAGCGCAGAATAATCTCGTCGAGTAACGAGTTCGTAATAATCGCCACCGCCTTCGCCTTGCTCATACTGCGACAGGCAAGCATAACATTGCCGCTCATCGAACTTGATTGGTCGATGGCAATGACAAAAGCCGAACGGTGACGGCGCGTTATCACTTGTGAATACATCGTTGTCTGTGGGTTTGTTCGTATTGTTGTTCGGGTGCGAGCCTCTCTCGTTGCTTATAGTCCGCGAACGGCGCGAAAATCTGCTGCGCGCTCCTCCTCGCACGAGCTGTCCGTGCCGTAGCCCGTCATCATCTCTTCCGAGCAGTCGCGCTCCAAATCGACATCGGCGTAGTGTTGCAGTGCGGTGTGAGAAGCGTCTCCGCGCGCAATTGCCTCATCGACCTCCACCGCCGATGGCGCGTGTCCGAGTCGTGCGGTAAGCGCAGCGTATGCCCAACCCTTTGCCAGAGCGGTATATTGCGAGTGAAGGTCGGCAAATGCACCAATGCTCTGTTCGACCCCCATCTCTTCGCTCTCCAAAGCGTCGAGCACCTGCTCGACAGCCGCCTTTGGAAGGTACGCTCCGCCACAATCAACCCACGCTCCTACACCCGAAGGGTTACCCTCCGCCTCTGCGCGCAACATCGCTCCGATAGCGGCCTCGGCATACTGCTCATAGAGTTTGATGCCGATTGCGAGCATCGATGGCTTGATGTGGCACGACGAAAAGGTGTATTGTGTGGCGTGTGGGTCGCTCTCCTTCATTGCGCACAGTGTTGCGGCGGCGTTGATTGCCAGCGAGGCAAGCACGGGGTTGTACTCGTCGAACGAAATCGGCTCGCGTCGTAGCGTGCGACGGTCGCGCTTTGCCCACTTCTCCACATCGCGCACCGTGCCGTAGTTGCGCAATGCGAAGCCGGGCAGCAGGTGTGATGTGCCACCCTGTTCGATAAGGTACGAGAATGGCATCTCCGATGTGTCGTGATGGTGCGTATGGCGGCCGATGACGGTCGTAAACGGCCCTTCGGCAGCCGGTGCCATGACGTAGCCGCCACTGCCGAAGCGACAGCCGCGACGATGAATGGCCTGATGCACCGCGCCACTCTTGAAGAGGTGGTTGCTCTGGTTTGTTCCGCTACCGCCGTTGAAGAACGAGAAGGCGCCGGCGATGAGCAACGACGACTTGTGGTGCGAAACGGTATATGGGCCTGCGAGAATCGAGCAGCACTCGCCATTCTCGCAGTGCGAATTGGCAAAAAAGAGCGAATCTACGGCCGTAAGTCGGCTTGCGAGTATGGTGCGCTCGCCCACGAAACAGCGTGTGAGAATGGCTCCCGTATCGATTGTCGAGTCTTCGACGGCTATCGTGTCGCGCATCACCACATCGACCCCGACCTTCACTCCGTCGAGCAGCGTCACATTCTCCACGAGCGACGCTCCGTCGATGCAGACGCGGTTGCCGATGCGTGCTTCGCGGATGAACTTCGCACCCTCGATGCGGCTCTCGTCGCCCACCTCGCCCATTGTTGAGCGAACCTTTGCGGCGCACTCCTCGGCGTAGGTGCGGATGCGTGCGATGAGTTGCGGACGATGGCGATACATTGCTGCCACGTAGCCGATTTGGGCGGTCAGCGAGTCGAAAATCGGCACGCTGCGCCCTCCGTTTTCGTTTACGGCGGCAACCTCTACTCCCACACCGAACGACGTCGCATGGCGACACTCCAAGCCGACCACCGAGCGAACAACTACACCGCGACCGATGCGATAGTTGGCGATGCGCGAGTCGGCAATCACCGCTCCGCTACCAATCTCTACGCGACCCTCAAAGCGGCATGCGCTCACCTGCGATGGCGAAAAATCCTCCGCCACCCTCACCTGCGACCAATCCTCCGCACGCGAGCCGTTGCGCTCCAATGCGGCGCATTCGTCGGCCGTCAAATTGCGTGTAACAAACTCTGTCATATCTGTTTTTCTTCTTATTTATCCAAAAATCCGCCCCTTTCGAGCAGTGCGTCTGCATCGCGTACCGAGTCGGCCATCCAGCGATAGAGCAGGCGCGTGCGCTCCTCGTCGGAGAGTTGCCACCCCTGCACCTCGTGGCGCATACGCTCCGAGAGCATATATACGATGATGGCGGCACACGCCGAGACATTCAAACTCTCGACCATTCCGCACATCGGAATCTTCAAAAACTCGTCCGCAGCCTCGAACACCTCGTCCGAGATGCCGGTCTTTTCGGTACCCATCACAATCGCAAACTTGCCACGCGCAACGTCGAACGTCTCCGGTGTGCAACTCTCGCGGTGGGGCGAGGTGGCGATGATGCGATAGCCGGCACCCTTCAAGGCGCGCAGTGCATCGGCTGTCGAGGCGTGGCGGTGGATATCGACCCACTTGTCCGTTCCGCGAACGATGTTGAGGTTGGGGTTGAAACGGCACAGCGTCTCGACCGTATGGATGTTCTGCACTCCGAACGCCTCGCAATGGCGCACCAACGCGCTGGCGTTTTGCGGATGAAACATATTTTCGGCCAGCAGCGTCATATAGTTGGTGCGATTTTGTGCGGCGCGCTCTAACGTGGCAAATCGCTCGGGGAGGATAAACTCCGCGAGGTAGTTGGTGCGCGCGATGCACTCGTCGAGTGAGAGGTTATTTTCGATATTTGTCGTCATCATCCAATATTTTCAGGTAACTTTCATAGCGCGAGAATGCAATGCGCCCCTCCTTGACCGCCTCGCATACGGCACAACCCGGCTCGTGGGTGTGGGTGCAGTTGTAGAATCGGCACTCGCCCGCCGACGAAATCATCTCCGGGAAGTAGTGCCACAATTCGCGTTCGTCGATGTCGATGAGTCCGAAGCCCTTGATGCCAGGCGTGTCGATGATGTAACCCCCGCCGTCGAGCGGATACATCGTCGAGAAGGTGGT
Source organism: Alistipes sp. (assembly GCA_017654125.1). Lineage (GTDB taxonomy): Bacteria > Bacteroidota > Bacteroidia > Bacteroidales > Rikenellaceae > Alistipes. The sequence goes on from JAFNYX010000014.1 coordinate 8,168, forward strand.
CGTATGCTTGCCCTTGTGGAACGACTCCGAGATTTCGCCCGTGCGGATGTCGAGCGACGGGTCGATGCGGCCGACGAGGGTCGATTTGCCCACACCCGAGTTGCCCGACAGCAGTGTCACCTTGCCCGCAAGCAGCTCTTTTACGCGTTCGATGCCCGTGCCCTCGATGGCCGAGATGTCGATGACTTCGTAGCCTGCCGCTTCGTACGTGCGGTGGAACTCGGCGACCGCCTCCGGAGCGTCGGCCAGCAGGTCGATTTTCGCCAACAGAATCGTGACAGGTACCTTGTACGCCTCGCAGGTAATCAGGAAGCGATCGACAAATTCGAGCGCCGTCTCCGGCTCGATGAGCGTCACGACGACCATCGCCCGATCGACGTTAGCGGCGATGATGTGCGACTCTTTCGAGAGGTTCGAGGCGCGACGGATGACATAGTTGCGGCGCGGAGCAATGTCGCAGATGGTCCACTCCTCCTGTTCGCCCTGCTCGCAGCGCACCGTGTCGCCCACTACGACCGGATTGGTCGAGCGCACGCCACGCAAGCGCAGACGCCCGCGAATACGACAGCGCAGACATTCGCCGCCCTCGCAGAGCACCTCATACCAACTGCCCGTTGCACGGATTACTACTCCCTCTCGTGTCATACGCCCGTCTCCTCCTCTTTGCTTAATTGTTCGAGAAAATCGGTCACGCTCTTCGATATGGTGCGAATCGGACGGAAGGTGTGCGACTGCTCGAAGTGGCGAGAGCCCAAGATATCCACTCTCTTGTCGAGTGCTTCGATGGCGGCAAATAGCACACAGAGCACGAATGTGCACTTCACCATCGAAAGCAAGATGCCGAGCAACGTGTCGAGCGAGCCGAGCCCGATGGCGGAGAATAGTGTGCGCAGGAGTTTCGAGGCGATGGCGGCGAGTATCAGCACGCCGACAAACGTCGTGATGAAGCCCACGATGTATGCCAACTTCTCATCGACGCCGAGCATTGCTCCGACGCGGCCGCCTGCGTAATAGGCGATGAACGCACCGGCGATAATGCCCGCGATGGAGAATATCTGCGAAACAAGGCCGTTTCGCCAGCCGCTGATTATGGCCCAAAGGAGGGCAATGGCAGCAAATATGTCGAAAATATTCATCTTTTTCGTCTAATAAACGGTGATAATCCGCACGAAGTTAGTATTTTTTTCGACAATTTCCTATATTTGTACCTATAATAGTGCGACTATGAAACGATATATACTTATTTTACTGGCTGTTACGGCTTTTTTTGCAGAATCTGCGGCTCGCGAAGTTTACTCGCTCAACAACAATTGGCGCTTTTTCTTCAAGGAGGAGAATTCGAGTGATGAGGCACGCTTCGTTCGTCTGCCCCACACGTGGAATCTCGATGCGCTATCGGAGGGCGGCTCCTATCGTCAGACGGTGGGCAACTACGAGCACTCGCTCTTCGTTCCGGCGGAGTGGCGCGGCAAGCGTATCTTTCTGCGTTTTGGTGGTGTGCAGTCGGTGGCCGATGTCTTTGTGAACGGCTCGCATGTGGGCGAACATCGTGGAGGATGGACGGCATTCGCCTTCGAGATAACGGAAAAAGTTATCTTTGGCGCGACCAACACGCTGCTCGTATCGGTCAGCAATACCTTCCTTAACGACGTGTTGCCAACCTCGACAGAGGAGAATCTCTACGGCGGTATATATCGTGATGTGGAACTCATTGTGACGGGACAGACCGCTGTTTCGCCGCTATACTACGGCACGGAGGGTGTCATGGTTCATCCGTTAAGCGTCTCGTCGGAGAGAGCGGAAGGTCGTGTGGATGTGATGCTTATAGGCAAGAAGGACGCTACGTGTAACGTCTCGCTCGACGTGGTTTCGCCCGATGGATATGTTGCCGTGGAGCGCAACGTCAAGGCAAAGATGGACGGCAAACTGCTCTCCATCCCATTCTCGGTCGAGAATCCGGAGTTGTGGTCGCCGGCCATGCCTCGTCTCTATAAGGTGGTGGTTGCCGTTGCGGGTGATACGGTGAGCGTTACGACCGGTTTTCGTCGCGTGGAGGTTACCTCCGACCGACTCTTTACAATCAACGGCAAGCGTGTTCCGGTGCGTGGTGTGACTCTCCACCACGACAACTCTACGGTGGGTAACGCTCTAAAAGAGCGACACTACGAGTCCGATGTGCGTATGATACGCGAAATGGGCGCAAATGCGTTGCGTTCGGTTACGGGTCCGCACGCACAATCGCTCTACGATAGTTGCGACCGCAATGGTACGCTCGTATGGGTTGATATGCCGTTGCAGCAATCGCCATTTTTGAGCGATATCGCCTACTACCAGACCGCACGCTTCGAGCAGAATGGCATCGAACAGTTGCGCGAAATAGTTTTGCAAAACTGCAACCACCCGTCGGTGGTGATGTGGGGCATATTCTCGCTCCTGCGTGGCTCTTCGCCGGAGTTGCTCAATTATGTGCGTACCTTGAATGCGACCGCCAAGCGCCTCGACCCGTCGCGTCCGACAGTCGCGTGTAGCAACCGCGACGGCGAGGTAAACTTCATTACGGACCTTATCGTGTGGCAGCAGAGTATCGGCTGGGAGAGTGGCTCGGTGGAGGATTTGAAGGTGTGGCAGCAGCAGTTGCGCGATGGTTGGTCACATTTGCGCCAGGCGGTATGCTACGGCGAGGGAGGCACCATCGGTCATAGTAACGAGTCGCACATTCTGCGCGGCCGAAGCAGCCAACACCGTATTCCGGAGAGTTGGCAGACGACCTTCCACGAGGGTTATCTCGCCCGTATCGATACGTCGCTCTTCTGGGGTGTGTGGCTCAATACGATGTTCGATTTCGGCTCGGTCCGCTATCGTGCCGGAGTGCGTAATTCGGGTCTTGCGGCCTTCGACCACACGCAGCGCAAGGATGCGTACTATCTCTATAAAACTATGTGGAATACCTCGTCGCCGACGCTCTATATCGTGGGTAAAAACCGCGATGTGCGTGTGCGCGACCGCCAGGTGGTGAAGGTCTATTCGTCGCAGGGTGCTCCGACGCTGAAAATCAATGGCGAGCAGGTTGCCGTACGGATGCTCTCGCCGGGTGTCTTTGCGACCGATACGCTCTCGATGCACGGCCGCAATCATATCACAGCTGAGGTGGTTGGCAACAGCGACTCGATGGTGCTCACCGTGGGCAACTACTTGAAGAAATAAAGAGAGCGTGAAAGGTGGGGCTAATCCCGTAACACGATTTGACCGTTGTCGAGCGATTCGACCACTGCAAGCGACTCGGTGCGAATACCCGCATCGCGCAGGAGTGCACCGCCCTCCTGAAACGCCTTCTCAATGAGAAATCCCATTCCAACGAGCGTTGCGCCCGCCTTGTGAACCAAATCGACAATGCCCTTTGCGGCGTTGCCATTTGCCAGAAAATCGTCGATAAACAGCACACGCTCGCCCTCGCATAGATACTCGCCACTCACGCAAATATCGTACTTGCGCCCCTTCGTGAACGAAAACACCTCGGTCGTGAGCATATTCTGCATGGTGCTCGGCCGCGCTTTCTTGGCAAAAACAACCGGCACACCGAGCCGGTAACCGACCATAATAGCCGGTGCAATGCCACTTGCCTCGATTGTAATGACCTTGTCGATGCGTTCGCCCTCGAAACGGCACACAAACTCCTCGGCCATAGCCATCATCAAGCGAGCATCCATCTGATGATTTATGAAGTTATCGACTTTCAGTATGCCGCCCTCAAAACAGCGACCATCGCGCAAGATGCGCTCTTTCAGTGCTTTCATCGTTACTGGTTTTGTTTTTTTGCGTTGCTGATGCAGAAATTTTATTTTCCCTGTACCAAAATTACAAACTTTTTTCGAGAAATAGACCTCTGCACGGTAAGTTTTTCGCGCGAGAAGAAAGATGGCATCGAATGGCATTCGGGCTTTCAGCCCTTAATGGCAATCGCAGTCTTGCGACTGCTGAATGATAGGGCGCAGAAAGTTTTGACATTTTTTTGTTATTAAATGCCATTCAGCGAGCGTGAGCGAGCGCATGCCATTTGTTGCCATTTATGCCACAAAATTGGCGCAAAAAATAAGAGGGCGTTTCCCAACGACCTCTTACCTCGGAACTCTTTGCAAGAATAGATAAAAGAGAATACCTATTCTTCTACTAACGACCGCAGGAGCAGAACAAAGGCTCCGAGCGAGAGGGGGCAAAGGAAACTACAAAGTAGTTTGACGATGTTGGCGAATGGCTGTCGGGCTTGCACGAACAGAC
>JAFNYX010000083.1 GCA_017654125.1 Alistipes sp.
GAGACACCCCTTTTTCTCCTGCCACCTTCCATATTCCACCATCAACATCTACATATTCTCTACCTTTTTTAATGTCAAATGGTTGAGGTAGTTTCTGGCATTTGTTCCATTTCCTAAAATCATCTCTCTTTTTCGTTGCTTGTTGTATTTTCGCTATGCTCTATGCCGCAGTGTTGTTTGGAAGTGGGTCTTCCGTTTGCTTTGGATGGCAAGCCCTCCGCAAACTTTTCCCTCGATTACAAATATAGAAATAAATTTCACAATTTCAAAGCGTTTTTGGGAGATTTTTTTTGGAGTGGGTGGCAAAAATTTCCTCTTCGCGCACCTTACCTGACCTTAATCGACCTTATTATAACTTTCGCTTATGCACTTATAAAAAATATCAATTTGACAAATAGCAAAATATGCATTATCTTTGTATCAGCAAACAACAGATAACTCTTAATAACGAAGATATTATGAAAGCGATAAATTTAACCAAAGGTGGATTTCTAAGACGGGTAGCGAACTACGAGCAGAGCCCGCAAGAGTGGAATTTTCTCGGAGATAAGCCCGCTGTGATAGATTTTTACGCACCGTGGTGCGGTCCTTGCAAGACGTTATCCCCGATAGTGGACGAGTTGGCAGAGGAGTATGAGGGAAAGGTCGATATATACAAAGTAAATGTCGATGAAGAGCAGGAACTCGCCGCCGTATTCGGAATACGCTCCGTACCGACACTGATATTCGTTCCGATGAAAGGAGCACCGCAGAAGGCAGCAGGCGTACGGCCAAAGAGCGAACTCAAAGAGATTATCGACCATCTGGCGACCGAAAACAGATAACCGAAACGAGAACGAATAACAAAAAAATAAAACACCGAAACAAAAACCTTAAAACTAATACAACTATGTTAAGCAGCAAATTACACACAGCAATCAACGAGCAGATTAACGCCGAGTTATGGTCGGCATATCTCTATCTGGCAATGTCGATGGACGCCGAGGCAAAGGGCCTGAAAGGCGTGGCAAATTGGTTTTACGTTCAGTGGTTAGAGGAGCAGGATCACGCTCATATCCTGATGAACTACCTTAATTCGCGCGACGCAAAGGTTGAATTAAAGCCGATAGCAGAGGTGCGTACCGAGTGGAATTCGGTATTGGAGATGTTCCAGGAGACGCTCGCTCACGAGAAAGTCGTAACCGGTTTGATTAACAACCTGGCCGCCATTGCAGCTGAGGACCGAGATTTCGCATCGTCGAATATGCTCGTATGGTTTATTGACGAGCAGGTCGAGGAGGAGGAGTCGGCACGCGATATGATATTCGCAGTCGAGTCGGTCGAGGGCAACAAGTACGGAATGTATCAGCTCGACAAGGAGCTTGCCGCTCGCGTATATACACAGGCGTCGCCTTTGGCTACAAGTGCAGAGTAACGAGCAACAACACGACAGACAAATAGTTAAATTTTAGGTTAAAAAAACACTCAAAAAAGGGAGGATAAAATTATGGCAACAAGATTTTTCAAGTGTGCACATTGTGGCAACGTAATAGAGAAGGTAGTAGATAAGGGTGTTCCGGTAGTATGCTGCGGAGAGCGTATGGAGGAACTTATTCCCAATACGGTGGACGCCAGCGGCGAGAAGCACGTTCCTGTGGTAACGTTCGTGGGCGACAAGACAATCAAAATCGAGGTGGGTAGTGTGGCTCACCCGATGCTCCCGGAGCACCATATCTCATTCGTATATGTAGAGACCGAGCGCGGCGGTATCCGCGTAAACCTTACGGACAAACCAGAGGCAGTCGTATATCTTGGCGACGAGCGACCGGTAGCCGTATATGAGTACTGCAATCTGCACGGATTGTGGAAGACGGAGTTGTAATCAAGCCTATTTTTATACTTCCGTAAGCGAGCGGGGTGTCCAACTATCACGTTGCGACACCCCCTCCATTTCTTTTATGTAGTAGGACGTTACTTTATTTCGGCTCGATGAAGAGCGCACCGTCGGTTGGTTTCAGCACATCGGCAACCTTTCGCGACGAGCCCTGCGCTACAAAAATCTCGCGCGACGAACGCAAATCGGCAGAACTGAAACCGAGCGAAAGACGATAGTCGCCCGCACACACCTTCCAAGCCGACTCCGACTCAACGAACTGAGCCAAATCGTTGGTCGAGAGCGCAATCTCAACGTTGCACGATTCACCTGGCTGCAAAAGAGGAGTCTTTGCATAGCCACGCAATTCAAGCAGTGGACGAGCCTCGCGCGGATAGAGCTCCGTCGAGTAGAGTTGCACAACCTGCTTGGCGGCATGCGCGCCACGATTCGTCACACGACAAGCAACCTTAATCGCATCACCATTGCGCTCGACACTCATCTCCGAGAGCGAGAAATCGCCATACGTCAAACCATAACCGAACGGATAGGCAACCTCCACATCGCGCGTTGCATAGTGGCGATAGCCGACAAATATATCCTCGACATAGTTGGTAAAGTCGATATTCGGCTGGTCGTAGTATTTATGTACTTGGCTAAAATTCTCGAACGACTGATTAAGACCCGTCTCCGGCACATTCACCGGGAAATTCTGCGACGGCACATCGGCATAGCTCATCGGGAAGCTCATCGGCAGGTGACCACTCGGCGAAACGCGACCCAACAAAGCATCGGCAACCGAATTACCACCCTCCTGACCCGGCATCCAGCACACCAACACAGCATCCGCCTTATCGCGCCACGATGCAACCTCTACCGGGCCGCACACATTCAGCACCACAATAACACGTTTGCCAGCCGCACGGAACTCTCGGCTCACCTCGTTAATCAAGGCGCGCTCGTCAATGCGCAGATTGAAATCGCGCTCCACGTGACGCTCAAAGCCCTCCGCCGAGTTACGCGAAATGGTCACAACCGCCACATCCGCACGCTCGGCGCTCCCGGCAACCAACGAGCGCGGATCACGAATCTCGTTCGGACGCAACGTATAGTGTGTCCAACGGCGATGCTCGACGAGCGGTGCCATACGTTTGCGTTCGCTCGCCATATGTGCCATATACTGCTCATCCAACTTCTCGTCAAACAAAATTGCATTAGAACGCAAACCCTCACGCAAATCAACCACGTACGGTTTATTCACATCGCCCGAGCCCCTACCTCCGGCAATAAAATCATAACTTCCAACACCGAAGAGTGCAACCTTCGTCGTCGCGACAAAGGGCAACGTAGCCGAGTCGTTTTTCAGCAGCACAAAGCCCTCGCTTGCAACTTCGCGCGTAATGGCAGCGTGTGCTTTCAAATCGGGCGCATTGCTGAAACTATACCCTTTGAAACGCGGTGTTTTGACGATGAGTTGCAGTATGCGCATCACACACTTATCCAAAGCCTCCTCCGACAAGCGACCCTCACGAACAGCCCGCACAATAGCCTCGTAATGAGCAGGTTTACCCGGCTGAATCATATCATTACCGGCTGCCACTTGCGCCGCAGCATCCAATCCGCCACCCCAATCGGTCATAATCGTACCCTCGAAGCCGAACTCTCCGCGCAGCACAACCTCCAACAGTCCTCGGTCCTCGGACGTATAACGGCCATTGAGATAGTTGTATGAGGTCATTATCGTCCACGGTTGCGCTTCGCGTACGGCAATCTCGAAATTGCGCAGATATATCTCTCGCAGGGCGCGTTGTGACACACGCGAATCATTCGCCAAACGATTTATCTCCTGATTATTGGCGCAGAAGTGTTTAAGCGATGTTCCCACGCCTTGACTCTCCACACCGTTGATAAGTGCCGCAGCCGTACGACCGGCAAGCAGAGGATCCTCCGAATAGTATTCGAAATTACGACCACACAACGGGTTGCGCATTATATTCACACCCGGAGCCAACAACACATCGACGCCATACTCCTTTGTCTCATCACCCATTGCCTCGCCCACACGACGCACAATCTCATCGTTCCACGTCGCCGCAAGGTGCGTACCTACCGGAAAACCCGTACAATAATATGTACGCGAATCGCCTTTGCGCGTAGGGCTTATGCGCAGACCCGCAGGACCATCGGCAAGCACGATGCTCGGAATACCGAGACGCTTAACGGGATAGGTAATGCCTGCCGCTCCCTCGACAATATATTCGGTATAGCCCACCTCACCGGCCATCTTACGGTCCTTCATATTGGCACCGACAACAAGATGCGCCTTCTCTTCGAGCGTAAGCTCTTTAACAATATCGGGGATATTATCCTCGCGCAGACGCATTCCGTCAGACGCTGTAACACTGCCGGCAGCCATTGCCAACAGAGCAAAAATGAGTAGTAGTTTCATGATTTCTTCGCCTTTTTATTTCACTCTCTTCAACACATCGAGCAACAACACCCAGAACTTTTCAACAGTCGAAATCTCAATACGCTCGTCGGGCGAGTGTACGCCACGCAATGTCGGACCGAATGAGACCATCTCCAAATGCGGATACTTTTCGAGGAACAGACCGCACTCCAAACCGGCGTGGATAGCGCGCACCTTCGGTTGCACACCGAACAATTCGGCATACGACGCCTCGCACCACTTCAAAAGTTGCGAATCGGGATTCGGAGCCCAACCCGGATAGCCGTCCGAATGCTCGACCGATGCGCCTGCCAATTCAAACACCGACTCAACCGAACGCATAGCGTAGAGTTTTGCGTGGCCAACCGACGAACGCTGCGACGTGGTGACGACAATCTCGCCCTCCGACGGCATCTTCACCGATGCGAGATTTGTCGAAGTCTCAACCAGACCCGGCATGGCCGCCGACATCGCAATAACGCCGTTTGGCAGACCAACCAGCGCACGAAGAAGTGCACGCTGCGTCTTGTAGTCGATGAACGGTTCCGGCTCGCACTCCGCAAGCGAGAATCGAAGATTCGGCTCGGTGAGGCGGAACTCATCGGTAGCGAGCGTCTTGAACTCCTCAAAATATATCTCCAACTGTTTTTTCTTCTGTGCAGGCACCGCCACTACGGCATACGCCTCACGAGGGATGGCATTACGCAGATTACCACCATCGAAGCGGCTCAAACGCAGATCGTACAACAACGCCGATTCGAGCAGCATACGCGCCAAAATCTTGTTCGAATTACCGCGGCCCTTATCAATATCGTCGCCAGAGTGGCCACCGCACAAACCCGCAACATCGATGCGGAAATAAGCGTAGTTGGCCGGTGCCGGCTCGCTCACATAGTGGAATGTAGCAACCGTATCCACACCTCCGGCACAACCAATAAAGAGTTCGCCCTCATCCTCCGAATCGAGGTTGATAAGATATTTGCCGCTTATCATATCGTCAGCCAAGCAGAATGCGCCCGTGAGGCCCGTCTCCTCATCGACCGTGAATAGCGCCTCAATCGGACCATGCTCAATCGTAGGGTCGATAAGCACAGCCAAAGCCGCTGCTACACCGATACCACAATCGGCACCAAGCGTCGTACCTTCGGCCATTACCCAGCCATCGACAATGCGCGTGCGAATCGGGTCGCGCTCGAAGTCGTGCTGCACGTCCGAATTCTTCTCGCACACCATATCCATATGCGCCTGCAAAACAACCGTAGGCAACGATTCGCAACCCGCCGTTGCACCTTTGCGCATAACCACATTACCAACCTTATCGCATTTATACTCCAAGCCATGACGCTCGGCAAAATCGACCAGGTAGGCAATTATCTTCTCCTCCTTTTTCGACGGACGCGGCACGCGCGTAATCTCATCGAACAACTCCCAAACAAGTGTTGGGTTCAAATTTCTGATTTCCGACATGATTTTATACTTTTTTCGTTGTTAATTTCTCTCAATAAGCGCGATGGCCGTAGCCGATACGCCTCGCTCCTCGCCCTCGAAACCCATTCGTTCGGTAGTGGTTGCCTTGACCGAAACACAATCCGCCGGAATACGCACACAAGCGGCAATCTCGGCACGCATAGCGTCAATATACGGACGCAACTTCGGGCGTTGCATAGCCACCGTCGAATCGATATTCACCACACGATAGCCAGCCTCACCGAGCATTTCAACCACACGCACAAGAAGATGTCGAGAGTCGATACCTGCAAATTCGGCCGACGTATCCGGAAAATGTTTACCGATATCGCCCATCGCAGCAGCACCCAGCAGTGCATCACAAATGGCGTGTATCAACACATCGCCGTCCGAATGGGCAATACAACCCTTCGTATGCGGCACCTCGACACCGCCCAAAACCAAACGCAACCCCTCGCCGAGCGCGTGAACATCGTAACCTTGACCTATTCTAAACATAAGATGTGTTCTATAAATATCAACCTTCGTAATCTATTATTTTTCTCACAAAATTTCGCCACAGGACAAAGTTACAAAAAAACAACGAAAAAACACACATCTCACCGACGCTTTCATCACATCGGCTCCAAACTACCGATATAGCGCATCGTACCCTCCGCCGTGACAATAGCCATCTGGACCTCACCCGTATCGAGTGGCACTACTATCTCAAACGCCCACGTCTTCGCTTCACGCGTGATGGTGAAGAGTATGCGGTAATAACTGCCATCAACAAGCGTCGAAGAGTAGTCGGCCGTAGTGGCATCCCACTCCTCGGTGTATATGACCATGCTCACCAACTCGAACGGCAGATGTACAGTAGCATGCTGCCCATCGAGAGAGAAAAAGAAGTTGTAGGCGTACGTATCGCGTGTCGTACCCAACTCAACACTCTGCATAATAATCGGACGGAAAACGAATCGGCGCGAGGCAACCATCGACCTCACATGCTCCACAAACTCCGTCTCTCGCCGTTCGTGATGCGAAAGCGAATCGACCGGCAACGTATATCGTTCGCTACCGCAGACACTCACAGTCGCAATGCCCGATAGGAGCATTGCGACCATAACAAAAAAACTCAACATAACTTTTTTTGAGGGGGGGGGTTAAATTCCGGTTATTGAGCCATCGTACTGCACATCCGGAAACCACGAATTGGAGATAGTAAGCGTTGCGCTACCGGGCGACGAGTAGATGGAGAGCGAGAAGTTATAATCGGTGGCCGAATAGAGCGTCGAAGAGAAGGTCACAAGCCAACCGTCACGCGTCTGCTCGGTCGTATAGCCCGCAACGTAAGGCAGCGTATAATTGAGAATCGTAAAATAGTACGGAGGTGTCACACCTTTGATATACGGCAGACAGACATCCACCTCGCTACCCCACACCGTAAGTTCAAAATTCGGATTGCTCAACATCCGCGTCGAGCCGGCGGGCAACTGCTGAATATCATCCGGCATAAATTTGAAATTGCGCGACAGCACGACCGAGTCCATATATCGCTCGTACTCGGCCAATCGTTCGGCGCGACGCTGCTCGCGCTCCTTGTGACGCTCCTCGCGCTGTTCCTGCTTGACGCTTTGCGTCGATGCGGTCATACGTGTCGTCTTGGACGACTGTGTGTAGCCGACAACGACAAGTGCCGCAGTGGCCAACATTGTTGCAAGAAAAAGAAGTTTTAGTTTCATAAGCGCATTATTTTTTGTTACACATCATCCCAACAAATCAAATATCGCGCCTGAATCGACAACCATAGCAATGAAAAAGGGCGTTCCGACCTCAATCAAGTCGAAACGCCCACTCTGTTAAACACTTTTGATACGGCTTACAGCACGGCACCCCACTCTTTAAGTGTTGCTACGAGTGCCTCGGTATCGATATTCTGCACCGCACAACCCTTCGCAACGCTCTGTGCCGCAGCCGCACCCGCCGCTTGGCCCGTACCCATACAACTTGCCATCACGCGCAACGATGCAAGAGCCTGACGGTCGGTCGAAATACAACGACCCGCAACGAGCAGATTCGGATACTCCGGAGCAATCAGCGCACGATACGGAACGTATGCCGGCTTTGTCAGGTCGATACGCATCTGATGTGTACCCTTGCTTGCGTGCATATCAATCGGATGGATACCGCGCGAAATACTATCCTCGTAATGGAACGCACTCACATACTCATCAGCCGTCACCGTATGCACGCCGAGAATACGACGCGACTCGCGGATGCCTGCCTGCGGAGCGGTCGAGGAGACATAGCAATCCTTAAACTCCTTGAAATTCTCCTTCAACACCTTTGTAAAGGTGAAGATATCTTCGCGCAACTGGCACTCAACAGCACTGAAATTACGGTTATCGGTCGAATCCGCCGCACGACGCGTTATATTCACCGCCACGCTACCCTTATGCAGCACGTTATTAAACCACGGGCCTCCGAAATCCGGCAAATCGACACCGGCCTCCTTCATCGCAAGCAACTTTTCGCGCACCGGACGACACTGGCTCGGGCCATTGATACCATTGTGGTACATACACTTATTGAGTAGTTCGCTATCCGTATCGACACCCGAGAGGATAAAGCAGAACGACGACGGCTGCAACTCCCCATCCGGATTCGGTTGCATCGGCACGTCGGCCATGTGCGCCAAGTCACCATCGCCCGTACAGTCGATGAACACCTTCGATTCGAGTGTCTCCAAACCATTCTTATTCTCAATAATTACGCTGTCGATACGTTTGCCCTCCATCTCGCAACCAACCATCGATGAGTGCATATACATATCGACACCTGCCTCCAAAATCATTCGCTGACAGCAGAGTTTGTAGAGTTCTATATCGAAATCGATATTCGCCTTCGGCCACTCGATAAACGCACCATCCATTGCCTCCAAACGCTTGACAAACTCCCACGGAATACCGCCGATAACCAACTCGTTTTTCAGCGCAAAGACGCTTATCGGTGCAACGTAGCCAATGGTCGCCATACCGCCCAAAAAGCCGTAACGTTCGATGATTGCAGTCTTTGCACCCTGACGCGCAGCTGCAATCGCAGCGATGAAACCAGCCGGGCCGCCACCCACAACAACAACGTCGTATTTACCCGCAAGTGGGGCAAGTTTACGAATTTTGCGACTCTGCATATCCGAGCCATCGCACGCCGTTAGCAAACTTGGCGATACGGCCATAACAGCCAATCCGGCCACCGCCTTTTTCAAAAAAAGTCGTCTTGAAATTTTTGACATATCGTTAGTAGTTTTATGGTTTTTCCCTTCTGTTTTTGCCCATTTGCACCATTTTTTGACACAAACGCATGCTAATTTTTTTGCAAGGTAGTAATTTTTTACGTTTTATGTTTAACTTTGTAAAAATATATTTGGCCAAATGAAGAAATTTACCACACTTTTAATCGTTGCGATTGGTGCGATTTTGACATCGTGCAGCATTCGCGAGCCACAAATCATCACCACGGCCGATAGTATCGCCGATGGCGAGTGGCAATGCTTCCGAAAAGAGTTCACGTTACTTGCACCGTTTGATGCCGAGTTGCAAATTGCAGCCGACACGAAGTATTGGTTGTGGGTAAACGGCGAGCTTGTCGTTCGCGAAGGCGGACTCAAACGCGGTCCAACGCCTACGGACAGCTACTGCGATGTGCTCGATATCGAAAACCTGAAATTTGGCCGCAACACCATTGCTGTACTCGTGCAGTACTATGGTCGCAACTCGTTCAGCCACCGTCCGTCGGCAACTCCCGGCCTATACTTCGACTTGAAGTGTGGAGCACGACACATCGTAAGCGACGAAAAGTGGTCGGCCGTACGTTATGATGCGATGTGGGCACCTGCCGACGAGAATCCGGAAGGTCCGCGACAGTATCGTCTGGCTGGCGCAAACGTGGGTTATGATGCTCGTAAAGCAGTCGATTTTGCGGCAGCCGACTTCGACGATTCGGCATGGAGCAAGGCGGTCGAAGTCTCGCGCAAAGATGCCGAGTGGGGAGAGTTTGTCGAGCGTCCGATTCCGATGTGGCGTTGGAGCGAATTGCGCGACTACGAGAGTGTTGTGAACGACAATCAAGGCACCATAACAGGTAAACTCCCATACAACGCACACGTCACGCCATACATAAAGTTGCGTGCAAAGGGCGGTGAACGCATCATTATCTGCACGGACGACTATTGGATTGGCAAGGCGCGTTCGTTCTACACCGAATATATCGCTCGCGAGGGTGAACAGGAGTTCGAAACACCTATTTGGACCAATGGTCACGACGTACTCTACTTCGTGCCGGAGGGTGTCGAGGTCGTGGAGGTGAAGTATCGCGAAAGTGGTTATGATTCGGACTTCGTTGGTGCGTTTACGAGCGACAGCGAATTTTGCAACATGCTATGGAAGAAGGCTCAACGCACACTTTACGTCACGATGCGCGACAACTATATGGACTGTCCTGACCGCGAGCGTGCTCAATGGTGGGGCGACGTGGTTGTCGAGCTTGGCGAGGCAGGATACGTCTTTGACGAGCGCGCACATCTGCTCACACGTAAGGCTATTCTCGAACTTATGATGCACCAACAGGAGAATGGCGCAATCGCTTCGCCGGTTCCGGGATGGTATCGTTCGGAGTTGCCATGTCAGATGTTGGCAAGCGTCGGCTACTACGGCTTCTATACCTACTATATGCAGACAGGCGACAAGCAGACCATCGAGACGATATACGACCGCGTACGTCGCTATCTGTTCCATACGTGGGAGCCACAGAACAGCGGTCTTATCAAGGTCCGTCGCGGCGGCTGGTATTGGGGCGATTGGGGCAAAAATATCGACAAGGAGGCTTTGCAGCAGTGTTGGTATGCCGTTGCATTGCGCGGTTTTGCCGAAATGGCTCGCGTAACGGGTCACCGTAGCGATGCGATGATGGCCGAACAGATATACGACAAGTTGCGTGTATCGTGGAACGAAAAGTATTGGAACGAAGAGTTGCAGCACTACAAGAGCGACAAATATAAAGATTCGCCGGATGACCGCGTACAAGCAATGGCAGTCATTGCAGGCCTCGTTCCGCAGGAGCGTTACGAAATCATTCGCGAATTCTTGCACACACATTACAACGCCAGTCCATACATGGAAAAGTACGTATTGGAGGCGTTGTGTATGATGGGATACTACGAGGATGCGTTGGCTCGCATGGAGTTGCGTTTCGGCGAGATGGTTGCCGCACCGGAGTATAGCACACTATGGGAGGGCTGGGAATACACAGGCGCTCGCGGTATGCAATATAAGTCGGGTAACGGCACCTACAACCACGCTTGGAGCGGTGGCGGTCTGACGATTCTCTCGCAGTATATTGCAGGTATTGCACCTATCGAGCCGGCATTCCGTCGATTCTCGGTCGAGCCAAATCTCGCAACACTCAACCATGTGCACAGCATCGTACCAACCCCTTTTGGAAACATTGCACTCGCTGCTGACAAGGGTGAAGGCGTGCTGAAAATCGGACTCACCGTACCAGAGAATACTGAAGCAGAGATTCGTCTGCCACAGGGATACACACAACTCACGAGCGGAGAAGAGTCGGGCAAGACTCTCACGCTCACGGCAGGTAATTACACCATCGAGGCACGATAGCACAACGCAAAGCAACAACATGACGGTATAATGGTTCATGTTTTACGCTTACTTACAGAATATTATACCGCCACAAGGCGAATTACGCAAAAATGCGTGTCGAAAAAATGTTGATAATTACGATGGCTAAAAAAGCTTCGTTTGAGCCAAATAACATAATTTTACCGACACAAAAACAAACACTTTCTACACTATGAAAAAAGTCGATGTGGTACTCGGTCTGCAATGGGGCGACGAGGGTAAAGGTAAGGTGGTGGATGTTCTCACCCCTAATTATGATGTTATAGCCCGTTTCCAGGGCGGTCCGAATGCCGGACACTCGCTCCATTTCGGTGGCGATAAATTTGTTTTACACACTGTTCCGTCGGGCATCTTCCGCGACGGCGCAGTAAATATTATAGGTAACGGTGTGGTTATCGACCCTGTAATCTTGGCCGATGAGATTGCACAAATCGAGGCTAAGGGAGTTGACGTTTGTTCGCGTTTGACCATCTCGAAGCGCGCTCACTTGATTTTGCCAACACACCGTGTGCTTGACGCAGCGAGCGAAGCAGCAAAAGGAAAGACCAAAATCGGTTCGACATTGAAGGGTATCGGCCCTGCATATATGGACAAGACAGGACGTAACGGTCTGCGCGTGGGCGACATTCTTCTGCCCGACTTTATGGAGCGTTACGAGCAACTCAAACAAAAGCACATCTTCCAATTGCGCCAATACGACTATGTGTATGATATTGACACCTACGAAAAGGAGTGGTTTGCAGGCATCGAGCAGTTGCGCCGTTTCCGTTTCGTGGATAGCGAGGTGGTTGTCAACAACTATATCGCAGAGGATACTTCGATTTTGGCCGAGGGTGCACAAGGTTCCTTGCTCGACATCGAATTCGGCACCTATCCATTCGTAACCTCGTCCAACACGTTGTGCGCAGGCGTATGTACAGGTTTAGGTGTAGCTCCTACACGTATTGGCAACGTTTACGGTATCTTCAAGGCATACTGTACACGTGTCGGTAGCGGTCCTTTCCCAACCGAATTGTTCGACTCGACTGGCGAGTGTCTGCGCCAGGTGGGTAACGAGTTTGGTGCGACAACAGGTCGTCCACGTCGTTGCGGTTGGCTCGATATGGTAGCCCTCAAATATGCCGTAATGATGAACGGCGTAACGGACCTTATAATGATGAAGTCGGACGTGCTGAACGACTTCGACACAATCAAGGTGGCTGTCGGTTATGAGGTTAATGGCGAACGCATCGACTACTTCCCTTACGAGAGCGATGCAGACATTACGCCAATTTATCGCGAGTTCGAGGGTTGGAATAGCGACATCTGCTCGGTACGCAACTTCGACGAGTTCCCACAGCAATTCAAAGATTATGTAGCGTTTATCGAGAAGGAGACCGGTGTGCCGGTAAAGATTATCTCGGTAGGTCCAGACCGTGAAGAGACGATTATTCGATAATCGAGAATACAACCCAATTAGAAATCCCGACCTCCATCAAGAAGTCGGGATTTTCATTTACGCCGGTCTTGTCACCTATGGCATCGGCTGCTGTGCAGGCGCACCACCAGGAGCGCCCTGCGAATGACGTTGCGGACGCTGTCGCTCGACAAGGAAAATCTTGGAGAGCTGCTCCGGTGTCAAGTAATCCTTAAACACTCGCGTGTACTCCTTCTTGCAAGCGATAATGTCGGCATCGGCCGTAAGCTGCGCCATTACCATACGGAACGCCGCTTTTTCGTCAACCTCTTTACCCTCGTACGACTGCATCAAAGTCTTCAAATCCTTACGGATGGAGGAAATCTCGCGCTGATAGGCAAGATATACCGGAGCAAACTTTTGTGCTTGCTCATCGGAGAGTCCCAACTGCTCCTTGATGCGCTCGATGCGTTTCGTCGGATCGGGTCTTTTTCCACCTGGGCCACCCATACCCATCGGTGGCTGTGCCGATGCAATATCAATTGCAAACACCGCACACAATATCAAAATCAGATGTTTCATATATACGTTTTATTTAGGTTATTTCTTAGTTTTCGCCATTAAGAAAATGTCAATATCCTTTGCGGAGCAGCAGATGTATGCACCCTCTACCCTTTCGTTGCCTTCAACCGCTTATAAATCTCCACACACACCCACGCATCCGTTGCAGCATACATCTGCTGCTGTGGTGTCAGGGTCTTGGCCTCCCAATTACTCAATCGCTGCGCTTTCGAAACCTTCTTACCCAACACGATACCCGAAATTTTACGCAAGCTCTTATCCTCGATGCCGTAGTCGCTCACGATGCTCTGCAAATCGACAAAACCGCACGCCTTAAAGCGACGCAAGGCATTGAGCGAGACAATATCGTTCTGCACCGCTGCACCGATTTTTTCTATCGCCGGATTTTGTAGCAGCGCAAGGAGTTTACGCGACATAGACACCCTGTTCAAGCGGATAAGAAAGCATCGGTCGCCACCCGATAGTTGCAGAAGCGACACCTTATTGGTCACACCTGCGGTGAACGACGGACGAGTCTCTGTATCGAAACCTACAAGCGACTCCTTTGATAGGTAGTCACACGCCGCATCAAGCGCAGCGGCATTCTCAACCACCTCGATTTGCCCATCGAACTGCACCGCTTCGAGCGCAGCTACCGCCTCGTTGGATATGTTAGCCGCAAAAGCCATTATTTGCGCGTGTTGTTTTGTTGCTGACGCATCATCTCCTCCTGCTGACGCATAAGTTCCTCATACTTCTGCTGGAAACGCGACTTCTTACCCTTCGTATTGCGCGACGCCATCTTCGAAGTAATCGCCGCACGCACCTTATTATCATCCACAAAGTAACGGATGGCAAAGGTCTGAATGATGGTAAAGAGGTTCGAGAGCAGGTAGTAGTAGCACAAACCGCTGGCGTAGTCGTTAAACCAAAAGAGCATCATCGCCGGCATCATATACACCGTCATAAACTTCATACCCGCCATCTGCGGCTGCGACGACGAAGTTTGCTGGTAGTTGATGTACGAGAATACGAAAAGTACGACCGCCATCAACAGACAGAACAACGAAACATGGTCGCCATAGAACGGAATATTGAACGGCAAATCGAGCACCGAGTCATACGACGAGAGGTCGTCACTCCACAAGAACGACTTGCCACGCAACTCAATCGAGGCGGGGAAGAAGCGGAACATCGCAATCAAAATCGGCATCTGCACCAACATTGGAATACATCCGCTCATCGGATTGATACCCGCCTTCTTGTAGAGCTCCATCGTCGCCTGCTGTTTCTTCATCGCATCCTCCTGACGTGGATACTTGGCATTGATCGCCTCCAACTCCGGACGAATCACGCGCATCTTCGCAGTCGAGAGGTAGCTCTTATACGTAAGCGGGAAGATAACCAACTTTACGAGCAGGGTCAGCAACAAAATAATCAGACCGAACGATGCAATATACTTTTGCAAGAAGTCGAACACCGGAATAACAACCCAACGGCTAATCCAACTCGAAAAAATCCAACCGAGCGGAATAATACGCTCAATAGAGAGCGATTCGCCATCAGCCGCGGCAAGTTTTTTGAGGATAGCAAACTTATTAGGGCCCAGATAGAACGAGAACGCGTAACCATCCGTCTGCGGATTGTATGCCACAGCCGAACGCATTGCAAAATCCTTGATATAACCCGAACCCTTTGCAGCCGTATCGAACGAAAGATCGGCATACGTAAAGGTCGTACTGCGTGCGATGAACACCGACGAGAAGAACTGTTGCTTGAAGGCAACCCACTCGACCGACGACGAAACCTCCTCCTGCTTATCACTCTCCGACATACCGAGCTCCTCGATACCCACCTCGCGTGGCAAATGATAGGCAATCGTCGTGTACATATTCTCGCTCTTGAAGCTGCGCTCATTCTGATACGAACGGTTGCTCCAATCGATGCCGATGCTTGTCTGGTTGGCCATAAGTGGCGACATGCCGTTCATACGCACATCGAAATCGACCATATAGTCGCGCTCCGGACGCTGCTCGTTATAAATCGTATATATGAAGTCGAGCGACGCACCCTCCGCCATTGCCAAGCGCATCGTAACGCGCTTTGCCTGCTCCAAAGTCTCGACACCTACCAACTCGAAGTTATGAGCCGCCGTCTCAACCTTCACGTTACGCATATTGTGTTTCAGGTAGAACGACATATCGAAATGTGCGCTCTCCGGTGCAAAGAGTTTAACCAGCTCCGAACGCTCCTCCTTCGGTGCATACTTCGTATAATCTTTCAGCGTAACGTCAACGACCTGCGCGCCGAGAGTCGAGAAACGAATCTGCATCACATCGTTCTCCACGACAACCTCCTCCTGCGACGGAGCATCGAATACGACCTGCTCACCAACCGGCTGTGATGCAGCTTGCTCCGAAGGCTGCTCCGAAGGCTGTGGTGCAACCTCCGCCGAAGTCTCCACCGGTTGCTCGGCCTGCTCGGCGAGTTGCTCGGCTTGCTCTACCATCTGCTGCTCCTGGAATTTTGTCTGCTGATAGTTGTTATACAACACGTAGGCAAGAAAGACGAGCGAAATAAGGACAAAGCCTATGATTGATTGTTTGTTGTTATTCATCTTCTAAATCTGTTTTCGGACTTTATTACTCTAAAAATGTTCTTTTATACTCTTATTTTTTCATTTACAGGGAGTGTTTTGCGCCGTTGTCAAACCGAAGACGGCGATTACTCGCCGTCAATCAGTTTAACTTTTGCTATTGCATCTGCCATATCGCGCTTTGCCTTGGCAATCTTATCCTGCACATCAGCAATGAGTTGCTCGGCACCCTTCGACTTCGAGAAGAAACCGATATTGTTCTCCAACACACCAATTTCCTGCTCCAACTGCTTTACACGATTATAAAGCTTCTCTCGCTCCGAACGCAGACGCTTCTCGCCAGCCTGACGCAACGACGAGACCTTATCCTTAAAGCGATCCATCGACTGCTCGCGATCGATACCGCGCAATACACCGAAAAGGCGATCTACGGCCTCCTTATAGTTCTTCTGCAACTCTTCCTTATACTTGATAGGCACGAAACCGATTTCGCTCCATCGACGCTGGAACTCCTTAATCATATCGTAGCCACCCTGCTTGATATCAACCTCCAACATCTCCTCAATAAGGGCCTTCTTACGAGCAAGGTTCTCCTCGTAAGCGTTCTCAATCTGGGCAAAATGTGCCGACTTACGCTCGAAGAACTTATCGCACGCCGCACGGAAACGCTTCCAAACCACATCTGCATGACGACGCGACACGGAGCCGATCTTCTTCCACTCCTGTTGCAAGGCAAGCAACTGTTCGGTCGCTTCTTTCCATGCTTCACTCTCCTGCAACTGCTCGGCGGCCTCGCAAAGTTGCTCCTTCAAACGGAGATTTTGCTCCATATCATCCTTTATATCGGAGTAGAACGCACGTTTCTGCTCGAAAAACTTATCACAAGCCGCACGGAAGCGATCGTAAATCTTCGTATTATCCTTCTTCGGAGCAAAACCGATGCTTCTCCACTCGCGCTGCAACGAAAGCAACAACTCATTTGCCTTGTTCCACGCCTTGTGCGTCGTTGGCGCCTCGGCAACCATCGCCTCTACCTTCTCACACAGGGCACTCTTCGCTTCAAGGTTATGCAACTGCTCCTCCTTGATACTCTCGAAATAGTCCTGATGACGACGATTTACAATCGACGACGCAGCTTTGAAACGCTCCCACAACGCATCCTTATACTCGCTCGCTACCGGACCGGTTTCACGCCACTCATCGTGCAACTTCTGCAACTTATGGAACGCCTCAACCACCGACGCATCTTCGGTCAGACGCTCGGCCTGCTCACAGAGCGCAGTCTTCGCTTCGAGATTCTTTTTCAGGTCAAGGTCGCGCAGCTCCTTGTTAATCTTCACAAAGTCGTAGAAATTCTCAACGTGGAGATTGTACGTCTCCCACAAATCCTTAACATACGACTGCGGAACCGGACCAATAGCCTTCCATCGCGCCTGCAAATCGCGGAAACGCGCAAACGTATTACCCAACGTCTCCTCACTCGACACGAGCGTCTTCAACTCCTCGATGATGGCTAATTTCTCCTTATAGTTATCCTCCTTGGCCTTCTCCGACACAGCAACATATTCGTCGCGCTTGTCACGATATATCTTCATAAGCTCCTTCAAACGCACTTCCAGCGGGTCAAGTTCGCGTACCGCCTGCTCCTCGGTCTGCTCCTCCGCCTTACGCAGAGTATCAACCTCGGCACGATGCTGTTTGTAAAAGGCAATCTTTATCTGCTCAACCTCCTTGCGGATATTCTGCGCTGGGTGCTCGACAAGCAACTGCTGCAAATAATCAACCAACTCCTGCTTACCCATCGAGCCAATCTCACTCTCCTCTACCGACTCCTCTACCGGCTTCTCCGATGCCTCTTCGGCAACGGACTCCGCCTCCGTCTGCACGACCGAATCGACGACCTGTTCCGGCACTATTTCCGGTTGCGGTTCTACGACCTCGTTCTGTTGTTCAACACTCTCCTTCAACACATCCTCAGCAATGCTGACAGCCTCCATTACGGGGGCTTCGGTAGATTTAATAGTAGTCATACGATAAAATATTAGTTAAACACCCATGCGCACATAAGCATAGTATCGCACAAAGATAAAAAAATTTCTTCGTTTTTTCAACTTTTCGGCGATTTATATCGTTTTTACATCGCAAAAAGCGTTTTTTACGCCCCACTTTTTCCACACCAATCGCATCAAGTAAGCCGCCTCAGCGTTTTTGCAAATACATTCGTCGATAATGCATATTCCTCACTATATTAGAACAACAACTTTTTGTTGGATTTCTTGGTTTATTCGAAACATTTTTTATAAATTTGCATTATATAATCTGCGTTGCTACGTACAAGACCATCTGTACAATACGCTCGCAGACATAATAGCAAACTCCAAATTCAAAGTTAATGATGAACACCAACTGCTCGACACATTGCTGCACTGCCCGCAACATTTACGCGAAAGGAATTTTCACGCTTTTGTACATCTCCTTGACTCTCTTATTCGTTGCGAGCGCAACCGCTGCTGAGTACAAGTCGGATAAATTCCAATACTCCATCGCCTCTGCGGGTGTCGGTGCCAACGGAACATTCCTTTATACCATCGAGTGTAACATTAAAAAAATGTCCGAACTCGACGAGCAGCTTGCATGCAGCGCTATTCACGGCATCATCTTCAAGGGTTGCGAGTCACTAAATCGTCAGCCAAAACAGACGCCGCTTGTGAAAGACGAATCATTAGACGAAATCGAAACAACTTTTTTCGACTCGTTCTTCGAGCAGGGAGCTCACCGACAATATATCATCTCCGTGGCGCGAAACAGCATGGTGATAATCAAAGCAAAGAAAGGATACCACATCAAGGCGGTTGTATGCGTTGACAAACGCCGCCTGCGACAGCACCTTGAAGAGAAGAACATCATCGAACGACTAACCTCTTCGTTCTAACACGACAAATAACAAACAAAAAAACAGATAGTATCATGAAAATCAAACTATTTATCGCAGCCATGCTATCGCTCGTTTGCAGCATCGCGATGGCACAGAGTTATGGCGCACCATACTCTTCGATCAAGTGTCTGAATGTGGAACTTGACGGCTCTATTACCGTCCGCATAACGGGCGAGGGACGCAACCGCTTCGATGCCAAAGAGCAAGCAAGAAAGAATGCCGTTTACAACGTACTTTTCAAGGGCGTACAAGTCGAAAATCAGCGCAATACACCACTCACTCGTCCTCTGATTTTGGAGGTGAATGCCGAGGAGCGCCACGCAGAGTTTTTTGCTGCGTTCTTTGCCGATGGTGGTAAGTACAAAGACTTTGTTAGCATGAACGACCGCAAGGACCACACCAACGAGAAGGTCAAGAAGGACATCCAAGTTGGTTGGAGCCTAACCGTTCGTATCAAGCGAGCCGAATTGAAAAAATATCTCGAAGAAGAGGGAATCATAAAATAGGAGGACGAGAGTATGAAACGATTTTTAGTATTTGCAATTGCAATTCTTAGCATCGCAGCCGTTTCGGCACAGGTAAAACTTCCGTCGCTAATGGTTGTTCCGAGCGATGTATGGTGTACAACTAATGGCTACATGAGCGAAGTAGAAACACAGGGTGTCAAGAAGTTGGTTCCAAACTACAAGTTGGCATTGCAGACCGACCCTAATTTGGTGGCAGCCATCGCACGTATCAATCTGCTGATGGCCGACCGCGGTTTCCCATTGAAAAACCTTGAATCGGTGCTCAACACCATTGAGCGCAATCAGGCCGAAGAGATGCTCATCACCAGCAAAACCTCGGGTGCAGCATTGAGTGAAAATCCAGTGGACGTGCTTCGTAGAACGGCTCGTGCCGACATCATCCTCTCACTCACGTGGACCATAAATACGACCGGCCCAAAGAAGTCGGTAACCTACACTTTGCAGGGTATTGATGCCTATACCGACACACAGATTGCCGGTGCACAAGGTACGGGCGCCGCTTCGTTTTCGAGCGAAGTGCCGGTGCTGATTGAGGAGGCTGTAAGCACTCACATGGACACCTTTACCGACCAATTGCAACAATATTTTACGGATTTGAGCAACAACGGTCGCTCGGTGAGCATCAACATCCGCGTATTCGACAATGGCTCGGGCCTCGACCTCGAATCGGAGTTCGGCGGCACGGAGTTGGCCGAGATTATCGACGCATGGATTGCCGACAACACTGTTGGACATATGTATAACAAGGCTGCCGGCTCGGAGACCTTCGCATCGTACGAACAAGTACGCATTCCGCTCTACCGCACCAACGGTACGGGCATGGATGCCGAATACTTTGTCCGCGGACTACGTAAACATCTCTCGGAAACGCATGCCATTGTATCGAAAATTATTCCGCGAGGATTGGGTAACGCATTATTAATTATAGGTGAAAAATAGTTGAATTATGAAGAGAGTAATATTTGCCATCTTGACTATTGTCTTCGGCATAAGCGCCGTAGTGGCACAGGGTATTAAAATCCCTTTAAGAGTTGTTGTTCCGGAAGAGTCGGGCGTTGCAACCGAATCGAACGAATATCTGCAGAACAAACTCCTCGGATTAGCAGCTTCAGCAGGCACAGCAACTGACGGACAAGCGATTTCGCACTTTATGCTTACAGCCAAGTGCATCACCGAATCGAAAGAGGTCGTTGGTACGGCTCCAACCATGTATGCAATGAACCTCAACCTGACACTCTATATCGCAAACTGGATGAGCGGTCAGATTTTCGCTCAAAATACCATTTCGTTAAAGGGTGCGGGGCAGAGCGAGACCAAGGCTTACAACAACGCATTTCGCGCACTTAACGCCAGCAATGCCCAAGTAAACAAACTGTTGGCCGAGGGCGAGCGGAAAATCGTGGCATACTACAATGCCGAAGGCGACAACATTATCAACCGTGCGAAGACGTTAGCCGTAGCCAAGCAGTTTGACGAGGCCCTTTTTCTGCTCGCTTCGATTCCATCGGTAGCCGAGTCGGCGTACGAGAAGGCGCAGCCGGTAATGACCGACACCTACAAGGAGTATCTCGACTATAAGGATGCGAAGCTGCTTGCCAAGGCAAAGAGTATTTGGGCTGCAACACAAAACCGCAAAGGTGCAGCTGAGGCCGGAGAGTTATTGTCACAAATCGAGCCGGACTCGAAGAGTCGTGCAGAGGCAGAGCAGTTATACACGAGTATCAAGAAGCGTATCGGCGAAGAGTGGTCATTCGTAATGAAAGTATACGATGATCGTGCTCAAATCGAAAAACAGCGCATCGAGGCGGCACGCGCAATCGGCGTAGCCTATGGTAGCGGTCAGCAGCCGAACACGACCAACATCTTCCGTCGTTAAACACAGTAAAGAGAACCTAAAAAACATTTTATAACCCAACAAAACACCAAACATTATGAAAAAGAGTATTATTTTGGCTATGTTAGCCATTTTCTGCGCCAGCAGCGTATCGGCACAATATGCCGTAGGCGATATTTTCGAAAAGGACGACGTAAAGGGAGTCGTATTCTATGTTGACGAATCGGGCGAGCACGGCCTGGCCATTACCGCACAGAAGGTTATGACCAAGGAGGAGATTAAGGCATATTATGCTGAGCAGAAGGCAAAGCGGAAGGCGATGACCAAGGAGCAGAAAGCCGAGCAGAAGGTATTCCAAAAGGAGATGACTGTAAACATCAACAAGTACTACACCGACCTGTACTCGAAGTGCGGTTTGGAGGGTAAGCCAAATGCAGAGATTATCAAGCAGTACTGCGCCGAGAACAATATCAATATGGAGAACTATTTCCCTAATCACCATTGGGCATCTACGCTCGGCGAGGGTTGGTTCATTCCAGGCGAAAAGGAGGCTGCTCTCTACGCAAACTTTATCTCGTTCGGCGTAGGCAAACCTTGTTATAAGGGCATCAAGTACTCTGAAATGACAAAGAAACTCAATGAGCTTAACACCGCAATGAAGTCGAATAGCGGCTACGAGAACTATATCCTGCCACAGACCCTCGGCACATCGACCATCGGTTCGCAGAAGTTCTTGGGCAAGGAGTACATAAGCTACAAGACAATGTTGCTTCGCGTTGAGGAGCACGGCGTCGGCATGATTAAGGTTAAGAAGTATTATTACGACATCGCAGTCAATCTGCCTGGCATTTGCAACATCGCAGTTGCTGTTTGCGAATTCTAACCATTTTCCGAAAAACGCGAATATGAGAAAACTTTATCTGTTTATCATATCATCATTTGTATTGGGCGGTGTTTTATCCGCCCAATCTCTTCAATCCCAACAAGGGAACGACGGGAAATACGGCTTTGTGGACGCCTCAGGCGCGTTCGTAATCCAACCCGAGTATGATGATGTACATTTCGAATTCTACAAGGGCGCGGCTTGTGTAAAACAGAAGGATAGGTTCCTGCTCATCAATGAGGCGGGCAAGAGCATATCGAAGATGTTTGACGCGGTAGATTATTTCGACTCACATGATTTGTGTCAAGTTTCGATTGGCGGCAAATTGGGTATTGTCAGCACATCGGGCGAACTGATTCTCGACACGAAATATGCCCACATCGGCGACTTCGATGCTAACGGGTTTGCAGTAATAAATCTCGGCGGCATGATGGATGCAGAGGGCACATTGAAAGGTGGCAAATACGGTTTTATCGACACCACAGGCAAAGTTGTTGCCGAGCCATGCTACTCATTTATCGGCGAGCGCGACCAGAACGGCCTACGTTGGGTAAACATCGGTGGCGTGGAGGACGAAAGCGGCCGCTGCACGGGTGGCAAGTACGGATACATTGACGACAAGGCCACAGTGATTGTCGAGCCGATGTACACCTTTGTCGGCGCATTCGTCGATGGCGTCTGCTGGGTATGTCTCGGCGGCAAGGAATTCATCTCCGACAAGACAATCGACGCACAAGTAAACTCCTACGCTCAACGCGAAAAGAACCCTGCCAAGGTAATAGCAAAACGAATCGAGTTAGAGAACCAGATTACGGGTGGAAAGATGGACATCCTCGACCATAAAGTTATGGGCGGCAAGTATGGTTTCATAAATTCGGCAGGAAAGGTCATCGCACAGCCGATATACACATCAACGGCCAACACCTTTACCGAGGGTTGTGCGTGGGTTGCTCTCAACGGCAAATACGGATATGTGCGTACCGACGGAACGCTGATTGCCGAGTGCATCTACGACCAAGTGGCTCCACAGTTCTCGGAGGGTACAGCATGGGCAAAGAAGAGTTTCAAAAAAGAGACATTCTTTGGTTATCTCGACGCCGACGGCAAGGAGATTACCGAGTTCAAGTATGCAAAGGTGACCAACATGAGAAACGGGTTTGCTGTGGTATGCAGCCCTGCCGTAATCGAAAAAGGTACGGTAACACAGCCGGCACGCTACGGACTCATAGGCAGTAAAGGAGAGCCGCTTACCGATTTGAAATACGACGGCATAAATAAGATTGGTGAGGGTATGGCCCTCTGCAAATCCAAAAACCGTTTCTGCTACATCAATGCTACGGGTAAAGAGATTACGCCGTTCGTAATCAATGCCGGAACAGTATTCAATGACGGTGTTGCGATTGTCAAGCTCAACCCGGAGGATGCCGCCGCTTGCAAACGTGGTGAGGCATTGCCGGCACCAATCAACGCCAAACGCAACCCACAGGGACTGTTCGGCATAATCGACAACAACGGCATTGCTGTATCGGAGTTTGCATACACCTCCATTGCCAAACCTTCGGACGGCATGATTGCAGTCGCACGTAACGGCAAATATGGCTATTTGAACACCGCAGGCGACACAGTCATTCAGGAGGTATGGGACAGCGCTCGCGATTTCAGTTACGGGTATGCAGCTGTTTGTAAAGATGGCAAGTGGGGATGGATTGATCGCGAAGGCATAACCATCATCGCTCCGGAGTACGACGATGCGGCACAAGAGCGCGTCGAGGAGTTGATGCTC
The DNA here is from genome assembly GCA_017654125.1 of Alistipes sp. Taxonomy (GTDB): domain Bacteria; phylum Bacteroidota; class Bacteroidia; order Bacteroidales; family Rikenellaceae; genus Alistipes. The sequence continues at coordinate 23,962 of JAFNYX010000083.1, forward strand.
GTCAAGCGTGGCGAAAAGTGGGGAGCAATATCGGCACAAGGCGAAACAATTGTACCGTTCGAACTCGGCAGTGCAGCACTCGTCAAGGAGATTACACAAACGCTCTACTCGGCCGGCGGACGAGTGCCTCTAAGCACACGTACCGTAACGATATTCAGCACACAGAAATTGAACATCAACAAGCGATTTACCATCTCGGATACAATACCTAACGAATATTGGGACTATTAAGCAACTACGCCTATGAAACGAATTATCATACTCATATACTGTTTGATTTGCGGCTCTGCGCTGACACTTTCGGCACAAAATGCAAACGATGTAGAACTTCAATACAAGCGTAGTTCTCTCTATTCGATTCTCATCAGTCACCACAAGGCGCAGTTTGCGCCGGAGATTGAGAACGTATTTTTCGACATCCCTATTCCAGACAAGTTCAACAACCACGACCTTTCGATCAAGGTGGTAAACTCGCCTGACAACAAAACCGATGAACCAGCCATCACCTCGTTCCTGCAACAGAACAATGTGGCTCGACACCTCGTGGCACGCTGGTTCAACCGCAACCCAAAGACGGGCTGTTGCGACATGTCACTCATCACAGAGCGCGGTCTCTACAATGCTTCGTATCTTGATACAGAGTTAGCAAAGATGTCGCAACGCGGATTCGGCATTTTGGCCGACGCCGGCGAGCAACTTATCGGCAACACGTTCGTCATCGTAAACGACATTCGCTACAACGACCGCAGTAAAGGTGCACGTATCGGCGGAGCAGTTGCCGGAGGCATATTGAGTGTTCTCGGCTCGATGTTCGGTTTGGGTGACTTGGGCGATCTCATAAGCGAGGGCGCTGCCGCCATTATTTCGTCCATCAAGGGTTTCGGCGTTACGGTTACTACCTATCTCTATCGTCTTGAATGGAACGATGAGGTGGCAAACACATTCTACACACAACACTACCTCTCCGCTACGGAGCATGACGAACAAAAACGCGCAGCATTCGATGATTCGGATTCGTTCCGACTTAACTACATCGGCAAGAAGAGCGTAACGAGCGGCAATCTGACCGTTGCAAGCGGCACAGACTTTGATCCTAATGCCATGATTCGTAAAGTGTGCGCCCGCGCAATTGACGAGTCGATTATCGCCCTGCAACGCGAGCACGACGAGTTTAAGATTAAGACACCTATTCACTCCGTCGAGCCGGAGATTACCGCCCACGTTGGATTGAAGGAGGGTGTTACCGAGGGTAATAAGTACGAAGTTTTGGAGCCACGGTACAACAAAGACGGCAAAATCATCTATGCACGCGTCGGCGTTGTTCAACCAATTAAAGGCAAGATTTGGGACAACCGCTACATGGCAACCGAAGAGAATACGACTGGCTCGACTCTTACGGCAACCTCGTTCCGAAAGGTCAGTGGAGGCAAATTCTATCCGGGTCTGCTACTTCGCGAAATTAAGACGAACTAGCATTTGGTCGGTAATCGACACAAACAAAAAGAGGAGCAAGTTGCTCCTCTTTTTGTTTGTATTACGATGACGGAACGACTACTCCTCAGCTGTAATTGCATCGTAGAAATCGGTTGTTGCCCATGTGAAGCCCCACTCCTTTGCCAAGTTGTAAAGATATGGTGTATTTACCATCCAAAGGAAGGTCTCGATACCGTACGAATGGAACTCATCAATCCACTCCGTATGGTTGAGAATCACGTTGACATTGTACGATGCAGCATGATAGCCGCGTGCCTTAACCTCTGCCGGTGGCAACGACTTGTGCAGACTGCTCGAATTGTAAACAACACGCATATTCGGCTCCTGACGCAAAACCTCATCCAAAGTCTCGGTCTTGAACGAAAGCATATACATTTGGTCCACCATATCCAACTCGCGGATAATATCCAAACTCATCGCGATAAGCTCTGCCTCGCGGCCCTCTGCCTTATGCGATTTGATTTCGAGTAACTGCTTGATATGCGGCGTCTTCTTTGCCTCTACGAGCCACTCGCGCAACGTCGGAATCTGATGGCCGAACGGAAGGCGGTGAGCACGAATCTCGTCGAACGTGCTGCCCTGGCACGAAAGGCCCGGAGCAATCTTATTGTCGTGATGGATAACCAATTGGTTATCGGCCGTAATATGAACGTCGAACTCGATGCCGGCAAAATCGAGTGCCTGCGCACGACGCAACGCATCGAGCGTATTCTCGTCGGTCGTAAACTCACTACCCGTGCTGGCATTACCACGGTGGGCAAGAATCTTAACCTCGTGCGAGGAGTGCTGTGCACAGCCGGTAAGAGCGAGCACGGCAACGGAAAGGATGCTAAAAATCTTCTTCATAGTTATCGCTTGTCTGGAAGGTTAAACACTGTACGAATCTTCTGTACCGCCTCTGGCGTCATACCATCGGCCGTAAATCCGAAGTTCTTGGCTGTCATATAGATAGCCGCCGCCTTGTTGAGCACATCAGTCTGATCGAATGCCTCCATCATATCAGGACCTACGGCAATCGTACCATGCTTCTCCCAAAGTACGACGTCGTGTTTTTTGATAAGTTGAAGCGTTGGGTCGGCAAGTTCTACCGACGACGGCATTGCGTATGGAACAACACCGATACCGAGTGGTGCGAAGGCAAGCGTCTCCGGAATCATCGACCACAAAACCTGCGTCAGGTGCTCCGAATCGAGCCACTCGTTCGAGTGCGACATCGCAACGAGTTCAATTGGATGAGTATGCATCGTTGCCTTATAGCCCGAGCCGGACTCAATCATATAATTCTGCAATGACAAGTGCGACGAAATCTCCGATGTAGGAACAATTGGCTGGTCGGCAATTATCTCGTACGTTGCGCAGTCATCAAGAATGCGAACGATACTTCCGGCACACATCGGGTCACGAGCGAGATCGCGCATACGTTTACCGGTGCCTTTGCAATAGAAGTAGCAACCCTTCAAGTGAGGGAGCGTAACGCCGATAGGCAACACCTTGCTGATAGCCGGCATGGCGCGCATCTCGTCATCGACATACTCCGTAATATTCAACGTAAGATTTCCGCCATTACGCTCTGCCCAGCCCTTTGCCCACAAATAACCTGCGACCTCGGCTACCGAATCAAGAGCCTGCTTCAACGCAGGGCGATCGGTCAAAATAGATTTCATTTCAGTATAAGTTTTTAAGGTTTTCGTTTGTATTAACTTTTATTGTGCCAACTGTTTTTTGTTTGCCCAGAATGCGAGTTCCGCCTCGCCGCGTGCGAACGCCAAATAGTTCTTCATCGAGAAGATTGGAGCATCGCGGAACGAGTTGATAGTCACACCACCCAAGTGGTTGGTGATGGTAATGTTGTCGTATTGACGGTAGAACTCAGGAATATCCGGCTCGGTCTCGAATACGTCGATTGCCGCACCAAGCAGTTTACCGCTATCCATTGCGCGACGGAACGCATCCACATCAACCAAATACGAACGGCCTGTATTGATGAGGTACGAGTGCTCTTTCATAAGACCAAACTCGCGGTCGGTCATAATTGCACCGTTCGAGCGTGCGTGCAACGTCACGATATCCGACTTTGCGAGCAACTCGTCCATCGGAACAAGCGTAGCATACTCCTCCTTGCACTCCTTCAAGAATGGATCAGCAACGAGAATCTTGCAACCGAACACCGAGAGTTTATGAGCAACCAGGCGACCAATCGAGCCGTAGCCAACAATACCTACGGTCATATCGGTCATCTCCTTAATATCGGTAGCCGTATTCGGGTAAACGTTACGCCATTCACCATGACGCAGAGCGTAGTTCGAGCGGCTGATATTACGAGTCTCCGAGAGAATTACACCGATAGCAAACTCCGCAACGGCATTTGCATTGTGTGCAGGGTTGTTCGATACGATAATCTTATGGTCGGTAGCTGCCTGAACATCGATATTCTCCAAACCACCGCGGCAACTCATAATAGCTTTAAGTTTGGTTGCCTTCTCGATAAGGTCGCGCTTGATAGGGCAGAGGTGAACTACAAGCAAATCGGCATCCACAATCGTCTCGTAGAGACCCTCCGGCAAGACAATGCCGTCGTGACGACCCGCCTCGACATCCTTAATAATGTCGCGCATACCAACCTTGTCGCGAGTACCAAAGAAGAGCACCTCCATCGTATCGCCCTCGCCGAGGAACGGACGGACACCGTTCTCCATCATCTCGTCGGTGATAAAAATATCACCAATACATACTACTTTCATGTTTTTATAAATTTTAAGGTTATACTATTCACTTCTTGATTATAAGATACAAAGATATGTATTTTTTTTGCATTTATTTTATTAAAATAACATTTTTTTCAGCCAATCATGTCGGCTACCGTTTCCAAATCAGCCACAAACAAAATAGGAGTTGGCAACGTATTATTTTTGCCAACTCCTAAAAAAAACGTTTTCGGCGGATGCCCCCCTAAAAGGTCATTCTCAATATATAAGGTTCGTCACCGCAGGTAAACGAGAAGGTATATTCGCCTTTACCGACAAACGAAGCCACCGAAAAGAGGCTCTCGTTCGGGAATATTATCTCGCCATTGCCCACAACCGCACCCGTTGCCGTCTGCTTCACGGTATAGACAATCGGCAGCGAGGATTTGAACGTCAAAGTCGCACTACTCTTGTCATAAACAAACGAGAGTTTATCGGCAATCTCGTCAGGCGTTGCCCTCATTACAATTTCGTCTATCACCGAATCCGCACCATTCGAACGAGCCCACTTGGCATTCGCCGAACTATCGGTCCAATAGAGAATTCGCAAACGGTCACCAACCTCGATTTTATCGCTTATGGTGATTTGCAAACTATATATTCGAGACAAATAGCTATTTACGGGGATAGTAACAGGAGAAGGTGCGACATTGCCGAGAACTCGCTTCATTGCTCCATCCTTGTCGCAGTGTGCAACAACTATACTGCCCGTAAAATCGGCACTCGACTGATTGGTAACGATGCCCGGAATCAAGTTGTAAGTTACGCCCTGTGCGAAGGATGAATATCGGCAGTTGATACCCGTCAACAAAATAGTAGACGTCGAGCCCGCAAACAGCGTAAGCGTCGGCGAGAATACCGACACACCCAACGGGTCGCGTTTTGCGCCAAATATTGCATCCTGAAAATCAGCGTACTCTATGGAAGGAATCTGATAATAGCCATCGTTATAGCCATCCCAGCCCCAATTTATACTAAAATAGTCGCTCGTCGTTACGCCATCCAACACAAATGCGTGGCCACCATCCGGCGACTGACCGCCGAAGAGTGTAGGGCCGTACTCTTGCAGATTCTTTTTCAGGGCCGTTATCCAACCGCGATTATCAAACTTTGTCGAACCAAACATATGCGGCATGGCCAGGTAGGTGGACTCCTTATCGTAACCAAAGTAGGTAACCATCGCTCTTATCTGTGCATGGGAGGTTGTACCCGAGCCGGAAGGGGAATACATCATTTGTGATGCGGTACCCATATCGTACATGAGTCGTGCTACGGCATCTGCTTGCGTAGAGTTGTATCCCGACGCATACGAGAGCGGCATATTGGCATAGTCGTATGTATGTCCGAGCGTATTTGACGGGATGGTAACAACCGGACCGGTATATTCGTAAGTATAGCCCGGAATCGTACCTTTACCCTTCTCTGGATATTGGTTATAACGAGCCACAATAGCCAAAGCCGTAGCCGCACATCCCGTTACGGAACGCTGACCGTTGATTACGGGTGCAAGGAGGTTGTACGGGTTACTCTGACCCCACTTCGCTGTCTCGTAGTAGCAGATAACCGAACCTACATCACCAACACGCGAGGCTGACGAATAACTTATCACGCGACTTTGCCCTGAGCGTGCAGCAGCAACCTGGCGACACCACGCCGAGAGTATATGACGCGTGGAGGCGGCGATATTTTCGACATTGAACGAGTTATTGAACGAGAACGCGATTACGGAACGCATCGCATCATCGCCCGCAATCACAACGAAACCTTCGATATCGCTGCGATTGTAGATATATATGAGCGATTCGCTATCGGAATCAATGCTCGACATAGGTTGTACGCTTGCCGAAAAATCGTTGCCCGCAAAGACCAGCTCCACACCAACGGTTGCGCTGCGTGTAGGCGCCGAACTCTGGAAGAACGTCATCGCAATATCGCGTGCCTGGCGCTCGTTCACAGGAGCGGCCAAGAGAGCGAAGGCAATGAATAACAGCGGTATAATTATAAATCTTTTCATAACTTACGAAGGGTTAAAAGTTGGAAAAATCGACATCGGTAAGACCGTGGCAGTTCACAAAACTAACACTCGTTGTTTCTCTCGAATTCACCACAACGGTATGCTCGGTCTTCGAATCGGCAAACATATAATAGATATAACTGTTGATATCAACTATGTAACCGTCATCGAGATTCATACTACCCGTCTTCGTATCCGACCCGCCCATAATTGGCAGATAGACGTAAGGCGTGTTGTACGTAGCGCGAACAATACCCAGATTTGTGGAAGAGCCGCCACCACCGCCCGAATCGGTAGCCATCGCCCTAATCGGTTGAATCGTATTGGGCGATATTTTGAGCGTCTGAGAGCTCGCCTTCGACATCGTTGTACCGTCGGAGAATGTTACCGTCATATTCAAACCGGCCTCATACTCGCCCGGAGCCATTATGATATAGAAATGCGTAGGCTCTTGCGTGAGTTGTACCGGCGATGTACAATTGAGCGTTATCTCGTTAGTCGTATTCTTATACCAGACATACTGCTCGGGGTCGGGTGGCAAGAACGTATAGAGGACACCGGCAAGAATCTCGTTACGACTCGTCAACTTAATGGAGCGGACCGCCTTGCTGCCCGTCAGTTGCAGGCGGAGAAAACCGCACATCTGCTTAAACTCGAAATTCAAATCGCCCAACTCGGAGACACCAATCATCGGAGCAGCAAACTCGCCGTCGTAGCTACCCGCCATATAGTTCTGCACGGAGGGAATCTCCACCATCGGCGCAGGACTGCCATCCGAAAAAGCAGCTATACCCAAATATTTGCTGTACATCGCATATGGTTTATTATATACGGCACTAATCGAGCCGGCATCTTCTATCTTTGCAAATTCGCCACTGGCACTGCCCGGCGTACCCACAAAACCATAAAAGCCTACACTGCCGTTGATTATGACGGCAATATAATCTCCCTCATCCCAAACGGTCTTCAACATTGCGTCGAGATGAACACGAGACAACTCCTCGTCGGTGGTAATCGACGCATACACCTTCTCCGGAAGCGGAGCAATCGGCGTCAAATCTCTTGTCGCATCCTGCGTACAAGCCGCAAACATTGCGACGATAAACGTACATAAAATAAACCTTTTCATACTACCAATCTGTTTCGGGTTCAACATCCGGGTCCGGCAGCGAAACTGCATATCCCCCGGCAGATTTCTAAATCGATAATTCGCAACGACGGCGAAACATAAAAAATATGTTCTGTCATAGCATCAAACTTTTAGAAACGGAAATAATAGGACATATTCAAAGGCAAAGTTATACATTTTTACAGAAAAAAGTGTTTTTCATGAATAAATATCATTGTACGATGGTCGTATAAACGAAAAACTCGTACCATTCGCCTCTCTGTGGCAAATCAAGACCTCTCGAAACCAAATCCGCACATCACTCACCGCCCCCTCAATAAAAACATTTGCAGCCCGATTGACTTCGTTCTCTCGGGCTGCAAACAACACTATACACGAGGATTATTTCGTCTCCTCGCTCTTTGTCTCCGTATTATCCACCGTCGGAGCAGTCGTAACACCCTTCGGGCGATTATTGTAGAGGAAGCGGCGAATCTTCTTCGACGGAGTCTTTACAAACTCCTGCTCCTCCTCGACTACCTCCTCAATACGCGAATAGCGATTTACACGCTCGTTCACATACTGCTTAATCTCCTCCATCTTCTCGTCGCGGAACTTAATCCACTCCTCCTTCTTCTGGTGCCACGTATCAACCAACTCGGCATAACGCGCTTCGAGTGCATCCTTATCAATATTGACCAACGCCACGAGGTGACCCTCCTGCTCGATTACGAGCGACTCGTTGATGAACACATGCTGATTGAGAACGCTCTCGATATCCTCCGGGAAGATATTCTCGCCACTCGGACCAAGAATCACATTCTTCGAACGACCTCGAATATACAACCAACCATCCTTATCGAACGATGCAAGGTCGCCCGTGCGGAACCATCCGTCCTCGGCAATAACCTCACGGGTTGCCTCTTCATTCTTGTAGTAGCCAACCATCAGACTCGGAGTCTTAACAAGCAATTCACCGATACCGGTCTCCGGATTGACATTCTCCAAACGGCCCTCGATACCCGTCAAAAGCGGACCCGTCGAGCCAACACGCAACATGCCATCAACAGCGCCGGCCAACAGCGGAGCGGTCTCTGTAAGGCCGTAGCCAATATCGTAGATGAATTTTGCCTCCTGCAAGAACTGCTCAACCGACGTATCGAGTTTTGCACCTCCGATACCGAAGAAACGGATACGGCCACCGAACGTCTTTGTGAGCTTCTTACCCGCCATACGATGCAACGCGCGACGAATGAAACCAACACCATAAAGTGTCGAGATAAATTTATTGGCCGTAAACTTCTTCAACACCGCACCACGATACACCTTTTCGATGATGAGCGGCACGGTCAGCATAATTGTCGGACGCACCTCACGCATCGCAGGCATCAGTACCGAAACGGTCGGTGCCTTATCCAGATACACGACATGCGAACCATGGTAGAATGCCAAAATCAATCCAATCGTACACTCGTACGTATGGGCCAATGGCAAAACCGAGAGGAAGATATCCGTCTCGTAAACCATAAAGAGTTTGTCAATCATCCACAACTGCGACGAGAGCGTGCGATGCGTATGCATAACACCCTTCGGCTGCGAAGTGGTACCCGATGTGTAGATAATGGCAGCCAAATCGTCCGGCTGCGGAATAATGGTCGTACCGTTGCCCCCCTTCACACGCTGCGAAAGGATACCGAGATTCTTCGTACGCACCACGATATTAAGACGGTCGGCCGTCTTCTTCGAGAGTTTCGAGAAGAGTTTATCCGAAACGAAGAGAGCCTTCGAATCGGAGTGTTCTACAATACGATCAATGTCTTCCGATGTAAAATCGGGCATAATAGGCACAACTACATAACCCGCAGACGTAATAGCAAAGTAACTAATGCCCCAATTAGGAACACTGCTGCTGAGTATTGCCACACGGTCACCCGGTTGGATATCGGCATCCTTCAACATCTCCTGAATCCTCTCTACACGCTCGCCTACCTCCTTATAGGTCACTTCGGCACCGCGCCAAACAGAGAAAGCAACACGGTCTGAGAACTTTTTAACGCTCTCTTGAAGCACCTCATACAAAGTGTTTAGTTTCATTTTATAAAAATTTAAGTTAATTTTGTGTGCTCTGCTTGCGCGTTTTTCGCCAGAGCAATAAGCACATAATTATTCGCAAAGATAGTGTATTTTTTTTGCAAAAAACACTATTTTTGACACAAATATCTCGCAAAATGTTGGATTTGGAACGCATAAAACAATTGAGCCATGAGGTTGGATTCGACCTCTGCGGTGTTGCGCGTCCGCGAACAATGGAGCAGGATGGAGAGTTTTTGTGTTGCTGGCTGGATGAAGGCAACGGCTCGACGCTCGAATATATGAAGCGTAACATAGACAAACGCACCGACGCAACGCTATTGGTCGAGGGGGCAAAAACCGTCATCGTGTGTGCACTCGCCTACAAAAACGAAATCAGCGAGGGCTACCCCGCCGACCACCCGGCAAAGGTCGCATCGTACGCCTGTATGACCGACTACCACACCACCATTCGAGAGATGTTACACCGCTTGTGCAAGCGACTTCGCGAGGAGTCGCCAACGCTGCGCGGTCGCGTATTCGTAGATTCCGCACCACTCTTCGAGAAGCGGTATGCCGTCGAGGCGGGTTTGGGTTGGATTGGGCGTCAATCGTTGCTTGTAACCCCTCAATTCGGCACCTTCGTACTACTCGGCGAAGCCGTTCTCTGCGAGGAGTGCAACGCATACGACGAACCATTGCAGGGCACAGGATGTGGCGAGTGCCGCCGTTGCGTGGAGGCCTGTCCAAACGGAGCCATTCGCGACCAGCATATCGACACGCGACGTTGCATTTCACGTATGACCATCGAGCGAGAAGAAAACCCACACAAAGAGGGAGGTTCGGAATGTAACCCAGATAGTTACGGATTACATGGTTGGGTATTTGGGTGCGATGAGTGCCAGAGTTGTTGCCCATACAATCGTCGCGCACCGCATGCCACTCATCCTGCCGTTACACCACTATTCGACCCACGATTGATGAACGCTACCGATTGGCAAAAAACAAGCGAAGCAGAATTTTCATCCCGCTTCGCCTCTACACCGTTATCGCGCTCGTCACTCGAACGCATACAACGAAATATCAAAAAATCTCGCTAAACACCGCTAAACGATACTTGCCTTTATCTGCTCGACGATGTAACGCACATCGTCATCAGTCACACACGGGCCACTCGGCAGACACATTCCGCGAGCAAACAACGCCTCACTAACACCATTGACATAAGCCGGAGCATCGGCATAAATCGGCTGACGATGCATCGGCTTCCACAGTGGACGTGCCTCGATACCCGCCTCATCCAACGCCACGCGCATCGCCTCGACATTCGGATTTGGCTCACAATCGGTATGCAACGCACCGCCACCGTGCGTAACTCCCGCAGCACCACCGACTGCCCCCTGCACCGCCTGACAATAGGCGCGCTCCTCACCTCGAACGTGCAACTGCTCATCGAGCAAAATCGTGCAGAGCCAATAGTTACTATCATAGCGAGGCGACGGATTCTCGTGCAACGTAACGCCCTCAACGTCGGCAAGCAACTCCTTATACAGCGCACAGACGTGTTTGTGGTGGGCGATATGCTCGTCAAGAACCGTCATCTGACCACGGCCGATACCGGCACAGATGTTCGACATACGATAGTTGTAGCCGACATGTTCGTGCTGGTAGTACGGATATGCCTCTCGCGCCTGTGTAGCATAGAACATTATCTCGCGTTTAGCCTCATCGTCGGCACACACCAACGCTCCGCCACCCGAGGTAGTAATCATCTTATTGCCATTGAACGACAACACGCCATAGCGACCAAACGTACCACACACCCGACCGTCAAAGCGCGAACCGAAGCCCTCGGCAGCATCCTCTACGACCGGTATATCGTACTTCTCGGCCACAGCCATAATCTCGTTCAACTTTGCCGGCATACCATACAAATAGACCGGCACGATTGCCTTCGGCTTACGACCCGTCTTGGCAATGCGGTCCTCGATTGCCTCGACGAGCAGCTCAGGCGACATATTCCACGTATCGGGCTCGGAATCAACAAACACGGGTGTTGCACCCAAATATTTTATCGGGTTAGCCGAAGCGCAGAATGTAAACGACTGACAGATAACCTCATCACCCGCCTGCACTCCGCACGCAATGAGCGCCAAATGCACGGCAGCCGTACCTGCCGAAAGAGCAACCACACGCTTGTCCTCGCCGACAAACGCTTCAAGATCGGCCTCAAAACCATTCACATTAGGGCCCAGCGGCACCACCCAATTTGTATCAAACGCCTCCTGTATAAATTTCTGCTCCTCGCCCGACATATGCGCCAGACAAAGATAAATTCGATTCCGCATAATGATTTACTATTTATTGTCTATATATTTTATTACCTTACATCGATTTCCCGATGCAATACAATTATCTGGGATATCCTTGGTCACGACCGAACCGGCACAAATCAACGACCATTTGCCGATACGCACTCCCGGTACTACAACTGAGCCGGCACCGATTTGAGTACCCTCACCAACAACCACATTGCCACACAACGTCGCATTAGGCGAAATATGTGCATAGTCCTCCACTATACATTCGTGGTCTATGGTCGCTCCGGTATTGACTATCACATGCTTACCGACACGCACATCCGACTGCACGATCGCACCATGCATCACAACCGTACCCTCTCCAACCGTAGCTCGCGGAGAGATTATAGCCGACGGATGCACAGCCACACCGAAGTCCCCACCAATACGCTCAACAATCTTCTTGCGAACACCGTTACTACCAATGCTGACAATCTTTTCGCCACGACACTCACCATCGTAACGCGAAACATTATAACCACACAAAACCTCAACCGATTCATTGTCATCAAAGAGACCGTCAATCGCCACTCCTTCGGCCTCTAAAATCTCGATTATAACTTTTGCGTGACCGCTTGCTCCATAAAGATACATATTCTATCGTTATTTAATTCACTCCATTAAACTCCTCCATCGTTGCCTTGCCCGCTTGCGAAATATCGGCACGACAGAGAACCTTTTTGATTGTTATAAATATCACTTGCAAATCTATCTTTAACGACAAATTATCCACATACCACACATCCAGCGCAAACTTCTCGCCCCACGATATAGCATTGCGCCCATGACACTGTGCCCACCCCGAAATACCCGGACGCACATCGTGACGACGCGCCTGTTCCGCGCTATACAGCGGCAAATACTTCACCAATAATGGTCGCGGTCCGATAAGCGACATATCACCCTTCAATACATTGATTAGTTGTGGCAACTCGTCAATCGATGTCGAGCGCACAAATCGACCAACACGGGTCAAGCGTTCAGCATCAGGCAACAACTCGCCATCGGCTCCTCGCTCGTCGGTCATCGTCTTATACTTTATAATTTTGAACACCTTACCGTGCAAGCCCGGACGCTCCTGCAAGAAAAAAGCACCCGCACCCTTATTTGCGAAGTGCAACCAAATGGTCACAACCAACAAAATGGGGCTAAGGCAAATCAACGCCACCAGAGCAATCCAAAAGTCAAAAAATCGCTTAAAAAAGTGTCGATACATAATCCTACAAGTCACTTAATTCAAAAATAGAACGATACCACTCAACCCAATGTTTGGTAATCTCCTCACCGGCAAAATATTTTAGAACACGAGCGCGACCATTTGCGCCATGCTTTATGCCTTCCGAACGATTCTCAACATAATATTTCATAGCATCATAAAGCGATGTTGCATCTGCCACCTTGCACCTTAATCCAGTCTCATTATCAACCATAGTATCTTGCAAACCGTAAGCATCGCTGCATATAACGGGAAGACCCAAACACGAGGCCTCTATAACGCTTGACCCAAAGCCCTCTCGATATGATGGCATACAAAAGACGTCGGCACCTTGCAGATGTCTTTCAGGCGTTGGTGTATTCCCATAAAATATAAAATTATCGCCCTGTTTTATATTCTCATATTTAGGAAGATGATTCATACACCCCTCCTCATCGGAACCATACATCAACAAAGTTACATTCGAGAATTCCGATGCTAACCTATTAAATGCATCGTACAGCTCATAAATACCCTTCTCGGCATTCTGACGACCCATAAAGCAAAACACGATGTCATCTTTCCCTATATTCAATTGTCGGCGGATATCGTTGCGCACCTCCTCGCTCGGCGTAAACCTAACCGTATTGACACCGGATATAGAACCCGCACCA
>JAFNYX010000084.1 GCA_017654125.1 Alistipes sp.
AAGAATATAGCCGAACTGCTTGGTACGGAGGATTATGCGCGTATGCGTTTTGGTGTGGGTGGCGATTTTGCTCGCGGTCATCAGGTCGATTATGTTTTGGGCGAATGGACCACAGAGGAGCGCGAGAAGATGCCCGAACGTCTGAAAGTTTTTGGCGATGCCATACTCTCGTTTGTTGCTGTGGGTATGGAGCGGACGATGAATTTCTTCAACAAAAAGTAAAATTGATTTGTGAGGGGCATTTACTGCCGCTACCTCTCTTCTCGGCAAAGGGTAGTACACGGAGTACAACCCTTCGCCTCGCATCAAGGCGAGCGTTGTAACTACCTCCTCAAAATGCGATTTAGGATTTCAGAAAGACAAAAAGAACGAACAAAAGTCCGTTCTTTTTTTGTTGTTTATAGGGTCGAGTAGTCTCCCTTCCTAAAACACCTCTTGCAGGATGTGGAGCGACTCCACGCGGCGAATCGAATCGAGATGTACGGTGTAGTATGCGACCAGGGCGGAAAGCATCTCGACGCGTTGCGAGCGGTTGAGACCGATTTCGCCCAAGTCGCGCACGTCGCACTCCAACATGTCGTGTAGCAGGCGTGCTTGCTCCGGCGCAAAAACCGCGTCGTGTAGGGGCATGACAGCCGTAAACTCTCCCTCGCGCATATCAAACCACCCCTCCGGCACATATTCGTTTCCGGGCGAGAAACCCAGAAAGCGACTTATGTTGGCGAGAAACCACAGATGGAAATTGGCTACTCCCTCCTCCAACGCATCGAGCGCCTCGATAGACCCCCAAACGAAGTCGAAGAGATGTTCGTTGCTTTCGCTCTCGCCGATAAGACGATAGAGTACCTCCGCCATAAAGAGGGCGATGGTCGATTTGCGCACGTCGTATGGCATCGACCGTAGCAGAATGCCGTTGTGCGTGTCGCGCATACGGTGTAGTTCAGATTTTGGCGAAATCAACCCCTCGAATTCGAGTGCGAACATCGGCTGAAAGAGTGCCATCTTCGAGCCGCGACCTCGCTGCGAACGAACACCCTGCACGATATAGCTCTGGCGACCGAAGCGGTCGGTGAGCATCTGTACGACCATCGACGTATCGCCGTACTTGACCGTATGGAGGACTATTCCGCGAGCTTTATAGGTCTGCATCTTCGGGAGGAGGTGTGTGAGTGGATGTTACAGAGTTAGTTTTTCGACCGTATCGCGTAGGTGCGATTTGTCGAGATGGGTGTATATCTCGGTTGTGACGATACTCTCATGGCCGAGCATCTCCTGCACCTGGCGAATGCCGGCACCACCGGCGAGCAGATGCGAGGCGAATGAGTGGCGGAACGTGTGCGGGCTGACACGTTTGTCGATGCCGGCATTGGCTACGGCTTGGCGGATGACAAGGAAGACCATGACGCGCGTGAGCGCCGAGCCGCGATTGTTCAAAAATAGTGTGTCGCCACACTTCGTCTTTGCCTTCACAGCCTCTCGTCGGTCGTCGATGTAGAGCATTATGCGTTCGCGCGCCGTAGAGCCGATTGGTACGAGACGCTGTTTGTTGCCTTTGCCGATGACGCGGATGTAGCCCTCGCCGAAGAATAGGTCGCTCATTCGGAGTGCAATGAGTTCCGATACGCGCAGTCCGCACGAGTAGAGCAGTTCGAGCATTGCGCGGTCGCGTCGTCCTTTGGCGGTTTGTGGCGATATGGAGTTGATGATGCGCTCAATCTCCTCGACGGAGAGTGTATCGGGCAGGTGTCGTCCCGCCTTTGGGGCCGAGACAAACTCGGTTGGCAATGTTTCGATTCGGTCGGTCAGCAACAAGTATGTGTAAAAACCTTTGATACTGCTCAATTCGCGAGCCTGCGACGACTTTGTACGTTGGCGCTCGAACAGAAATCCCATATATCGTTCAATCATGTACTGCTCGACTTTGGTCGGCGGAACGTCATACATACGCAGAATGAAGTGAGCGAAGTCGGTCAGATCGCGGATGTATGCCTCGATGCTGTTTTTCGCCAAATTCTTCTCCAAACGGATATAGGTACGATACGCAAGTATCGTTTTCTTCCATTTTTCGCTGTTTTCTGCCATATTATCGTTACATTTGCATTTGCGAAGATACGAAAAAAAGCGAATTTTTCGTGCAAAACCGACAACATACCAAATAATATTATGGACTACATAGAGTTAAATATCCCCGT
Source organism: Alistipes sp. (assembly GCA_017654125.1). Taxonomy (GTDB): domain Bacteria; phylum Bacteroidota; class Bacteroidia; order Bacteroidales; family Rikenellaceae; genus Alistipes. Next base: position 2,193 of record JAFNYX010000084.1, read on the forward strand.
AACCGATGCCGAGCAGGCGGAAATCCTGACTGCCGAGCTCTCTGAGTTGCCATTCGAGAGTTTTGCTACTGAGCGCAAAGTGCTTAAAGCCTACATCCCACAGTCGGCACTCATCGACTGCAAGGAGGATGCCGACGAGGTGTTGGCACGCTACGAGATTGCCGGTGCGCGTTATGTGCAAATCGAGTCGCAGAATTGGAATGCGCTGTGGGAGAGTAATTTCGAGCCTGTTGATGTGGATGGTCGTGTGATGATTCGTGCGCCGTTCCACGCTCCGTCGCCGACGGCCGAGGTGGAGGTTGTGATAATGCCGAAGATGTCGTTCGGCACGGGCCACCACGCCACAACGAAGATGATGGTGCAGATGATTCTTGCCTCCGATGTACGCGAGCGAGAGGGCTTGGATATGGGATGTGGTACGGGCGTGCTTGCTATCGTTGCGTGCCGATATGGTGCGGCGCGAATGGATGCGGTCGATATCGACGACTTCGCATACGAGAACTGTTGTGAAAATTTGGCCTCGAACGGCGTTGCGGAGCGCGTGACGGCGATGCTTGGCGATGTGTCGGCTGTTGCGGGTCGCAAGTACGACTTTATTCTGGCCAATATCAACCGCAATATTTTGTTGGGCGATATGGATGCTTACTTGTCGCTTCTTGCGGAAGGGGGCGAACTCTTCGTCAGTGGATTTCTGGATGCGGATGTTGAGGCGATGCAGCGGGCGGCAGCCGAGCGCGGTTTGAAGCCTCATCTGCGTCTTGGCATTGATGGTTGGGCTGCATTGTCGTTCGTAAAATAGTGTGGAGATATGAGAAGATTAGTGCTATTTTTTGTGCTGTCATTGGTCGCGGTGTGTGCTGATGCACAAACGCGAGCCGAGCGTATTTTGCGAGAGATTCGCAATCCTAAATCGAAATATGTTGTGGTGGTGGCCCATCGTGGCGATTGGCGCAACTATCCGGAAAACTCGCTTGAAGCTGTCGAGTCGGCGATTCGTATGGGGGTTGATGTGGTGGAGATTGACGTTCATCGTACGGTGGATGGTCATCTGGTGGTGTGCCACGACAAGACAATCAACCGTACGACGAGTGGCAAGGGCAAGATAGCAGAATTGACGCTTGATTCGATTCGTCGTTGTTCGTTGCGCGCGGGTCACGGTGTGCGAATGCCGAAGTACAAGATGCCGACGCTTGCCGAGATGCTCGACTTGTGTCGCGACCGCGTGATGATAAACATAGATAAGGGTTACGACTACTACGACCAGATATTGGAGATGCTCGTCGAGCGCAATATGGTCGAGCAGGTGATAATCAAGAGTAGCAAGCATCCAACGACTATTGCAGCGCGTTTCGGCTTGCATGCTCGCAATATGCTCCATATGCCGATTATCAACTATACGGCCAAGCGTTGGGAGCGTCACGAGCCGCTCTTCGAGGCATATCTTGCAGCCGATATCGATGTTCCGGCATACGAAATTTGTTGGGACGGTTCGTTGGAGGGCGAACAGCGTGTGTTCCGTCGCGTTGTGAAGAGTGGCGCTAAGTTGTGGATAAATACACTGTGGGATTCGTTGTGCGGTGGCGAAAAGGATGGTTTGGAGGATGACCGAGCCGTTGGATGCGAGGAACAAATCTACGGAAAGGTGCTTTCGTTTGGTTGCTCGATGATTCAGAGCGACCGACCGGCGATGCTGATAGAGTACTTAAACAAAAAGGGTCGTCACACACTTAAATAACACAAACAATGAGCATACTCTCTAACATATCGCGTTTCTATGCCATTTCGACGCCGGCGCCTTGCTCCGAAGATATGGCAACGCCTGCCTCCGAGCGTCGTTATCGCCGATTGGCTTTCGAGTCATTCTTGGCTGCAACGCTCGGATACAGTTTGTATTACGTCTGTCGTACGAGTCTGAACGTAATGAAGAAACCGATTATAGACAGCGGTGTGTTGGATGCAGCCGATTTGGGCGTTATCGGTTCGGCGTTGCTTTTTGCTTACGCCATTGGTAAGTTTGTGAATGGTTTTGTTTGCGATTACTGCAACATCAAACGATTTATGGCAACGGGACTCATCGTGTCGCTCGTTGCAAATCTCGGTATGGGTCTATGCGGAATGGTTGCTTCGTTGATTCCGACCTCTGTCATCTTTGTCTGTTTCGCCATTTTGTGGGGCATCAACGGCTGGGTGCAGTCGATGGGGGCACCTCCGGCTATTATATCGTTGTCGCGATGGTTTCCGCTTTCGCGCCGTGGAACATTCTACGGCATATTCTCGGCGAGCCATAATATTGGAGAGTTTCTCTCCTTCCTGTTTGTTGGACTTATAGTTTCGGTCTCCGGATGGCAATGGGGCTTCGTTGGCTCGGCCGCTGCGGGAGTAGTGGGTGTTGTACTTATATTGTGTTTTATGCACGACACACCCGAATCCAAGGGGTTGCCTTCGATTGAGCAGATTGCGGGAGAGTCGCAAAAGCGTGAGCAGTGCGAGTCGGTTGGTGATATTCAGCGTCGTGTGATACGAATGCCTGCGGTGTGGATTCTGGCAGCAGCGAGCGCATTTATGTATATGAGCCGATATGCAATAAATGGTTGGGGTGTGCTCTATTTGCAGGAGGTGAAGGGTATGTCGGATGGTATGGCAGTCTCGATAATCTCGATAAATGCACTTTTCGGTGTGGCGGGTACGGTGTTGTCGGGTTGGTTCTCGGATTCGCTGTTCGGAGGCGATCGCAAGTGGCCGGCACTGATATTCGGAGTGCTTAACTCGGTGGCATTGGCGTTGTTCCTTTATGGCGGCGATGCGGTGTGGGTGAATGTCGTGGCAATGGTGCTATTTGGAGTGGCTATCGGTGTGCTGATATGTTTCCTTGGCGGATTGATGGCTGTCGATATCGTGCCACGTAAAGCAACGGGTGCTGCGTTGGGCATTGTCGGTGTGGCATCGTATGTTGCGGCCGGTGTACAGGATGTGGTCAGTGGTTGGCTGATAAACGATAATATGACTTATACGCTTGCCGGCGATAAACAATATGATTTTACGGCTGTCGGTATTTTTTGGCTTATGGCATCCGTCATTTCGTTTGTGTTGCCGCTTGCGAATTGGCACCGAAAAGTAGAAGAGTAGGTAACGATGGCAAAGAAGACGGAAAAGACAAATGCTGCGCGTCTGCTCGACCGCGCCGGTATTCAATATACGCTCGTACCTTACGAGGTGGATGAGAGCGATCTTGCGGCGACGCACGTTGCCGAGTCGCTCGGCGAGCCCATCGAGCGAGTCTTTAAGACACTTGTGCTCCGAGGCGATCGTACGGGGCACTTCGTTTGCGTTATTCCGGGCGATAAGGAGGTGAATTTGAAAACGGCGGCGCGCATCTCGGGAAACAAGAGTGCCGATCTGATTCCGATGAAGGAACTGTTGCCGACGACGGGCTATATTCGTGGCGGATGCACGCCAATCGGTATGAAACGACGTTTTCCGACCTTTATCGATTCGTCGTGCGAACCATTCGACCATATATATATAAGTGCCGGCGTGCGTGGCTTGCAGTTGCGACTTTCGCCTGCCGATTTGGTGGCGTATGTCGATGCCGAGTTGTGCGAACTGACGCTATAAGATGCGACGAGCCGATGCTCGCTCGGTGAGCGTCATCGTCGAGAAATCAACCCCCGAAATCACCACAATTCCGCATCTGCGACCGACGGCTATGGTGCCGAGCGTGTCGCCATATCCGAGCGCAGCAGCGCCGTTGTGCGTTGCCCAGCCGAGTAGCTCTTCGAGCGGAATTCCCCGAAAACATTTCAACTCCTCGATAATCGAGAGCGAGTCGTTCGACGCCGGCGAATCGGTGCCGATGCAGATGTTGCACCCCTTTTGGCGCAGCATAGCGACACTCTGTGGCTCGATGCCCGAGATGTAGCGATTCGAGCGCGGGCAGAGTACCCAATATATCGGTACGGAGAAGTGGGTGAGTAGTGCGTCAATGGTCTGCTCCGAGAGGTAACAGTTATGGACCAACAGCACGCTGCGGTCGTGTGGAACGCTTTCGATGATGCGCCGTGCGGGCGAGCCATAGTGCAGAAAATCGCACTCGAAACCGACACGTGTGTACCATTCGTGCATTGCTCCCTCGCCGCGAAAGAGTTGCTCCTCGCCCTCCGATTCCAGGAAGTGAATCGAAAGCGGTGCATCGCCACGCTCGGTGCATACGCGTCGAAACGATGCATCTTGTACGGAGTATGTCGAGTGGGGAGTGAGCGAAGTTTCAGGGTGGGCGAGTAGCGCACGACATCGCTCTTCGTTGCTCGCGCGTAGGCCAAAGACCTCGGCAAACGAGCGGTAGCGTATTGCACTTTCTCTCTTGATGGCAAACGACAAGTCGTCGTTTACGATGTCACCGACGGCATCCACACCCTCTTCGTACATCGTGCGGTCTGCCTTGCGAATGGCGTGCAACATTTGGGATGAGGTAAACTCTGCGCGTTTGGCTCCGACGGCACTGCCGAAGGCGGCAAATCCTCCACCCGGAGGGATGGCCCCTTGCAGGCAGGCGAGCTCCACGTGGCAGTGGGCATTGACGAATCCTGCGGTCATAATGCCGGCATAGAACTCCACGCCCGCCATTGCGTCGAGCCTCTCGTCATACTGCTCGATGGCGAGTATCTCGTGTGTGACGGCATCGACCGTCACGAGAGGTCGGCTAACGAACCCCTGTGGTGTCAGCAGCAGGTGCGAGCTGATTTTGCGCGTCGAGCGGTTGTGTGTCGATGCTGAGTGTATCGGCAAAGAAGAGGAACTCATCGTCGAAAATATTTATAACCACATAATCCGTAAAGAGCGAGTCGATAGCCATCTCCTCGGTTGGCGTGTAACGCACCTCCAAGTCGCGAATCGTTACGTTGGGCTTTGGCGCGCGTTCTTTGCGATTGGTCGTTCCGCCGAGCGAGAGGACCAATCGTTGGCAGAGAGTATCGGCCGTTATAGTGCGTCGGATGTTGTTTTTCTCGTATAGCGTATATTCGTGCAACGAGTAGCGTATGCTATCCGTTCTGCCCTCGAAGTAGATTGAGCCGTAACGTTTGTAGCGCGTCAAATCCTCGTCGCACTCCGAACGGTAGCTGATGTCGTACGCACCGGGATATATCGGCTCGATGATGATGTGCAGACGGGTGGTATCGGCTCTCTTGCGTACCTTGATAAGCGTGTCGCTGTATATCGTGCGATTGTATTTACGCATTGCCACGTCGCGGATGGTATCGAGTACGACAACAAGTTTTTCGTACTTCTCGGCCTGCTCGCGCAGTTGGTCCTCGGCACTGCGTAACACCATACCGAGTTTGGCACTCTTGCGGCGCGAGAAGTTACCGATGGTGTATTGGAAGTCGGATTGCGAATAGCCGTAGCGCGAGAGAATCGGCTCGTATATCTGCAACGAGTCGATGACCATATATTGATTGCCCAGATAGGCATTCGTCAGGTAGGCGTCGCGCAGAATGGCTGCCAACGTATCCTCCGGAATCGTCTGACGGCGATTGCAGCCGCCAAGCGTCAGTGTCGCCACTGCCGCCAATATGAGTAGGGTTGTTATGCGTCGCATTTTCTTCTCTTTGTTTTTATCATTGTGCTTGTGGCGATGAGCGATACGGCCCACGCAACCACTATCATTGTTACAAATACAATTGCCACATCGAGCCATTGCAACTCGACCGGATAGGCCTCGACCATAAAGCCTGCCGGCAGACGCACCAACCCGAGGTGTTGTTGTGCGAGCGTAATGCCCACACCGAGCACCAATCCGACACCGCCGCCTATGGCCGATACGAGCAGGCCTTCACGCACGAATATTCCGCGCACGAAATCCTCGTCGGCTCCCATTGCGTAGAGCGCAGGTTGTTCGTCGCGCTTCTCGACGATGAGCATGATGACCGTGCCGATAATCGAGAGTGATGCGATAATCAACACCAGTATCGAGACGAAGAATATGCCCCACTTCTCGTATCGCATGACGGTATAGAATACCGTATTCTTCTCGTCGCGTGTCTCTACTCGCACACCTTTACCGGTCAGTTCGCGGAGTTGGGCTGTGACAGCCGTAGGCGAAGCTCCCTGCTTTACGCCGACAAATACAACGTTTGCGCGCTCGCGACCGAAGAGTCGTTGTGCGGTCGAGAGGGGTAGGAGTATGGTTTGTTGAAAGATGTTCGTCGAACGAACAATGCCGCCGACCTCTACATGCTCACTATGCACACCCCGCAGCGGAAGCACCGAACCGATTTGGCCGCTGCCGAGCGAATAGAGTTTCAACTGCGCCCCGAAGGTGGTGTAGAGTCCTAACGCACTTGCAGCATCGCGGCTCACCACCGCGCGCTCGATTTCGCCCAAACGCACTTCGGTCGTGCCCTGTACGGCGTAGTCGTCCATCGGCAATACGTCGAAATAGCGCTCATCCACGCCACGCACGCGTACCACGCACTGCCGACTGCCATACTCCGCCAGGGCGAGATGCTCGATGGCGAACGATGCCGAAGATACGCCCTCGATAGAGGTTATCGCGCATAGGTTTTCGTCGTTTGGCTCCATGATGTGCGAGGTGTCGCCCGATGCTACGCAGCGAATCTCGACGTCGGCATCCACATCGGCGTACATATTGAGCACGAGCGACTCGAAGCCGTTGAAGACCGACAGAAGTATGACCATTGCAGCTACGGGTACGGCAACCGATACGACGCTGATGCCCGCGATAATGTTGATTATCGAGTGCGACGAGCGTGAAAGGAGATAGCGCAGTGCAAAAATCCACTTCATGATGGTCTGTGTGCTCTATTTTTTGAGAAGCGAGTCGATGTTCTCGATATACTCCAACGAGTCGTCGAGGAAGAACTGTAACTCCGGAATCGACTTCACCTGATTGCGCATACGGTTGCCGAGTGCACCACGAATCGGTTTGTTATGTTGTTCGAGCACTTCGAGCGTCTGCGCTGCACGGTCGAACGGAAATACGCTGACGTATATCTTCGCGTATGCCAAATCGACCGATACGCGAACAGTCGTCACCGTTACGAGCGTGCCACGCAATGCCGACGATAGGTCGCGCTGGATAATCTCTGCGATGTCGCGCTGAATCTGTCGCGCGATTTTTTGCTGACGTGTGTTTTCCATATTTTTTTCGTTACGTTTTTTTATGATGAAATCTTAAATGGCTCTTTTTATAGAGCAAATTTGAATACCTCCTTCGAGCGAGGCTTCTTCTTGACGTTCCACTCCTTGAATCCCTCCTTTTGCAGACGGAAACCGATGCGAATGCTGATGTTGAGGTTGTCGAGCGGCGAACGTAGCGGAGTGTACCAGAACGGATTTTCGCCCGGCGAAGTCTTTTGGTCGAGCGTGTTGTCGTAGTACTTGTTGCGGTTGCGCATCAGGTCGGAGTATCCGAAGTCGTAACGCGCACGCACACCTATCTCGAAACGCTTGAAGAGCAAATCGATACCTCCACCGCCGGCCAAACCGAAACCGAAACGATTGTCGCGTTCCGGACGCATCTCGTATTTGCCCGAAATCTGGTGGATGTCGGTACTCATCGACGAACCGAAGGTGTATCGTTCGTTATTGACGAACGTCGAAGCGAAGTTGTACGAGAAGGTTGCCGCGGCCTCCAAATAGACTCGCAACTTGTTCTTGAATAGGTAGAAGTGTGGTTGCCACACAATCGGTACCATAATCGTATTGACGCGACGCGTGTAGTATTTGAATTGCTTTTTGTTGTCGTAAATCGAAGCATACGGTGCATATGAGAAGCCGCGTTGCATCCAATCGACATCGATACCGAAACCGCCGACGAAGCGTGGCAGCGAGTAGTATCGCCACGAGAATCCCACCGTGCCGGTTCCCCACAACGGACGTGTCTCTTGCTTTGGGTAGAGTCGCGCTGTTGCCATTCCGGCACCGCCGGTGAGAGCGATGACGTGTTGTGCGCGAAGTTCCGCAGCCCAACCCGATACGACAATCGAGGTGAGTGCGATAAGTACTATTTTCGTTATCTTTTTCATTATTCTCCTTTCTTCTCTTCCGTTCGTTTTAGAAGGTTCTCGATGAACCACCCATGATGCCTCCGAGGCCACCGCCCATGCCTCCGAGACCGCCACCCATGCCGCCGAAGCCCATGCCGCCCGAACCGCCGGAGTTGTTGCCTTTGTTTTGCAACTCTACGACCTTCTTTTTCCACTCCTCTTCGAGCTTCTTCAAACGCGATTGCTCCTTATCGTCGAGCATCTTGATGAGCGATTCCATGGTTATCGGTGCGAAAATCTGCGACATGTCGAGCGTAAGCTCCATCTCCCAATTTGCTTTGGCTACGAACAAATCCTCGCCCTTATCGTTGATATACATCTCCGCGCGTTCTGGTTGCAGACGCTCCACAACATTGCCGCCGTCCCACTCGCCGTTGCCGTTTTTGTCCTCAATAATGCGTAAGCGTATCTCTCCGGCCGGAATGAAATTAATTGCGTGCGTGCCGCTACCGATGCCCTTCAACTCCTGCTGCATCTGGCCTGACGAGTTGGTTTGCTGTATGATATACTTGCGTCCGGCAACACCCTTGACGTTGAGTTTCATTGTGGCGAACTTCTCCGGGTCGTACGTCACGAGATCGACCGTAACGGAGTCGTTCTGATAGCCCATTATGTCGGTAATCGCGCCGGTCGGGATATAGAAACGGTACTTCGTGTTGTTGTCCCAATCGGCCTCGATGTGCCAACGGCCCATGTGGAGCGTGTCGCGTACGAAATGACGCTTTACGGGGACCGTTCTCGGCGACTTCTCGTCACCCTCCAATCGCCACAACATAATCGCTGCCGAGTCCATCTCTACGGCTGGCAGGTCCATCTCCAAGTCGAAGCCCTTTTCGGGATTGACATCCTTTGTTGTCGAGAGTCGATATTTGAATGGATTTGGCTTCTTCGGTTCGACATATTCGCGACCCTCCTCTTCGGCCTTCTTGCGCTCCTTCTCCTGCTTTTCGCGTTCGCGCTGCTCCTCCTTGCTCTCGACATACTTCCATGCGAGTTTCAACGGCTCGGTCTTTGGCAGATATTGACGGATGGAGTCGTGGTGATAGTATGTGATTTCGCCTTTCAGCGTATCTGGCAACGACTCGGCAGGCACATTGAGCCATAGATATAGGGTGTCTTTGCCTTTGGTGCGTGGGTCGAAGAGTATCTTGTCGGACGGAATGCTGTCCAAGCGAATGTTCTCGATATCGGGGTGAGCTGTGTTGAAGTAGAGTATCGCCTGCTTCTGCTGTGGGCGTACCGCCTCGACGAGTCGCTGTGCTTTGAATGGCTTGTCGGTGAACATTCGGAAGTAGAGCTGTGGCTCGGCCGACGGATACATACGCAGCGAGTCGAACCAAATGGCAAACTCCGGCATAGTCGCAGGGTTATAGACCGTATCGAGAATGCCGACCAAGTCGGTACCTGCTTCGTACATCTGGTTGTCGTTTTTGTCGCCAAAGGCATAGATGCGGTAGTTTATCGGTTTGAGGTTTTGGGCGATAAAGATACCGTTGTTTTGTGCGCGAGCGATGACGTCGGGTTTGCGGTTGAAGATAGTCGAGTCGTAGTCCGGCGTGTTGGGTAGCGAGTCGGCAACGTAGAACCAGATGAACGTGCGGCTCACGCTGTCCGCCTTATACGAGTCGGCTGTATAGCCCGAGCAGACCATCGAATCGACCTTGTCGCCGGTCGAAAAGACGTATCGCATTGCGTTGAGAGGGTTGCCCTCGTTGTTGTCGCGGATGGCGCTGCCGAAGTCGATGGCGTATGTCGTATTCTCTTTGAGCGTGTCGCGGATGGTGACCACGATACCCTTGCCACGCATCGAGACGAGTGGCAACTTTTTCATCGCAGGCGATGTGTACAGCTCTTTGTTTTGGTCCTTTATCTGCACATACTCGTTAAACTCGATGTATATCTTTTTGCCCGTAAAGTTGGTTGTAAAGTTGTCCGGTTGCAACTTTACGATAACCGGTGGCAATGTGTCTTTCGGGCCTCCGGTCGGGGTCATAATAGTTGCACAGCGCGTCAGGAATGCTCCCAAGAATAGCAGTGCAACAGCCGTTTTCAGCAGTATGAAGTATCCTTTGTTCATTGTTCGTTCCTCTTCTTGCGTTTGTTATTCGTTTTCGCTTGGCTCGGTGCCTTCGCTCGTGTCGGGTTGCTCACCCTCGGGAAGCGGTGCCGGTGGAAAGACATACCACACGCCGCCTTTGGTGGCCATACCCTCGGTGTATGGCTTGTTCTTCCACGGGTGGAATAGCAGCGTCATGTATGTCTCGGGCAGGTTTTCGATGTTCAGTTCCTTGAAAATATAGGCATACATTCTTGTCTCCGGCGATACAACTACCACCATTGCGGGCGATTGGTCGAGAGGCAGGGCTGTGTAGTTGCCGAGCCAGCCCTCCTTGTAGAACGGCTCACCTACAACGTCGGGTTGTGTACGACGCTCAACACCAAGCGAATCGGTGATGATTCCCCTCAGTGCATCGTCGTACGAGGTGACCATCCAATCGTCGCTCCCCGTATAGTAGGCGTATGCAATGATGTCGGTCGCAGCGCGGTTTTCGCCGCCAGACTCGGCCTGAATGATGCTCTTCACGACAAACGTGGTGTTGGTCGTGACCTTCTTGAAACAACCCGTTGCGACGCATAGAGCCATGAGGCACACTGCTGTACGATTCAATATTTTGTGAAAATGTTTCATCTTTTTTCTATATTTTCAATCATTCGTAATAACTCTTCGCGCCCGATGCCCAACGCTTCGCACGTCGGCACTATGGCAAACTCTCGCTCCCGAAGGCGCGGATGAGGCACTTGCAGTCGCTCGGTCGAGATTCGCTGCTCGCCGAAGAGCAGTATGTCGAGGTCCAACGCGCGCGATGCGTATCGCTGGCCCGTTGCGCGTTTCTCGTCGCACTCCTTTTGGCGGTCGCGACCTGCTTCGCACTCGATGGCAAGCAGTCGGTCGAGTGCCTGTTCCCCGTCGAGCGAGGTTTCGACCACCCATGCGCGATTCAAAAACGGTTCGGTGGCATGAAAACCCCATGGTTCGGTACGATAGGTTGCCGAATGAGCCACAATCGCTCCGATACGTTCCGTGATGAGAGCCTCTGCTGCATCCATCCGAGCCGCTACATCGCCTATGTTGCCTCCACCGAGGATTACCACCCGAGTCATCGCTACAAGTGTTTTATCTGTTTGCTCACCGCCAACGCAAAGTGCGTAAAGACGATGCGCGGATTTCCGTTTTGCCCGATTTGGCGCATTGCCAACTCGATTTGGTCGATTATCGGCTCGATATTCTCGCTGCCGATAAACGGTGCGAACTTGCTGCAAAAGGCAGCCTCTTCGCCCCATAGATAGCTCGCCTCTTTGGCTCCGGCGTGCAGCATGAAGGCCTCGCGCAACAGACGCGAGAAATCGACGAGCATCGCACGCTGTCTCTCGCGCGAAAGTTGTGCCACGTCATCGGCCCACGACATCAGTTCGAGATGCTTGTCGTTGTAACTGAGGCGCATCACCGAGCAGAAATGCTCGAAATTCTCGCGGCGCACCTCGTCGTCCATTCCTCCCGTCAGTCGGCGCACTTCCAGTACATCGCCATTTGCCAAACGTGCCGTATTGCGTATCTTCATTGGGTCGCTCTCGCCCGCCTGTTCGACTATCGGCATCAAATCGTCGGCCGAGAGTCGCGGTACGCTCACCTCTTGCGTGCGCGAAATGATGGTTTTCAGCAGCAGATCGGCTCGCTCCGTAACGAGGATAAAGACCGTATTCTCCCACGGCTCCTCCAAAATTTTGAGAATGCGGTTCGATGCCTCATCGTTCATCGTCTCCGGCAGCCAGATAATCATCGTCTTGTATGGCGACTCGAAACTCTTGAACGACAGACGGCGGATAATCTCCTCTGCCTCTTTGGTCGAGATGACGCCTTTGAGCGTCTTGCCGAGGTTCAGGGCATCGAACCACTGTTGTGCCGAGAAATAGCCGCCCGTACGCTCAAACATCTCGCGCCACAGCGGCATAAATTCGCCCGAGAGTACCACTTCGCCGCTCTTCTTACCCTGCTTGTTCACCGGAAAGACGAAGTGTAGGTCGGGGTGGGCGAGTGCAGCAATCTGTCGGCACGAAGGACATTCGCCACACGAGTCACCATCGTGTCGATTGCGACAGTGGATATATTGGGCGTAGGCAACCGCCAGCGGCAGTGAGCCTGCTCCGGCAATGCCGTTAAAGAGTTGCGCGTGGCTGATGCGCCCCGCATCGACGCTACGTGCGAGGTGGCGTTTCAGTTCCTGTTGTCCTATGATGTCGGCAAATCTCATATCTTGTCTGCGTTTTCTCTATCTGCGTTTAAGTATCGAGCGGAACAAGGCCGCAAGGTCAATCTGCTCGCGCCATACGGCATATGCTGCATACGTAACGAAGAGCACAGCGTTGAGCGTATATCGCGCAAGCGAATTTTCGAGTGGCATGGCCTCTGCTGCGAAGAATACCGCCAGACCGACCACCACATACTCGCCGATGCGGCGGAAATCGTACGGCGTAGGGTAGTGGATGCGGTTGAGTGTTATGCTTACGGCAACCATCACCGCCTCGGCGAAGAATCGGCTCCATGCCGCACCATAGTAACCCGCCGTCGGAATCAGCGCAAAGCCACCGGCAATGGATGCAACCAATCCGGCAAAGGTAACCCACAGTGCATATCGGGTCTTCTCTTCGCGTTTGTACCAGAACGAGAGGTTGAGCCATACGCCACTCAGGATATTCGCACCGAGCACGACCGGAAGGATGAAGATTCCCTCGCGGAAACTGCCACCCACAATCAGCGCGAAGATGTCGCGGAAGAGGGCGATGGCGAGGAATATGAGCATCGAAGCCAACATATAGTATTTCAGTGCGGCGGCGTTCATCTCCTTAAACTCCTCCTTGCGGAAGTTGGAGAGGAAGAACGGCTCGGCCGCCAAGCGATACATCTGCGTAAAGAGCGTCATCACGACGGCAATCTTTGTAATTGCACCGTAGATGCCGAGTTGAGCCATTGCTCCGACCGGAACGAGGTATTTGAGTAGTTGTCGGTCGATAAACTCGTTTGCCGTGCCGGCGATGCCCGATATGAGTAGTGGCAACGAGTAGGCAAACAGCGCAGCGAGCATTCCCCAACGGATGTATGGCAAGGTGCGATTGACCGCCACGACGGCGAGTGTCGTCACGACGCTGGCGATAAGGTTTGCTACGAAGGCCCAACCTACGCCGAGAGGTGTGTCGAAGAGACCGAACGCCCAAAAAGCGACAGCAAGACCCACTTGTAGGAAGATGTTCGCGAGTTTGAGTGTAACGAACGTAAGTGCGCGCCCCTGTTCGCGCAGTCGCGAGAACGGAATACAGCCCACGACGTCTGCCATAACGATAGCCGCCACGATTACGACATACTCCGGATGGGCAACATACGCCTCGCCCATCAACTCCGATGCTCCTTCACGGAAGAGTGCAACGATGGCGAAAAACGCTATGGCGGCGAGTGATGTGATGCCCCACATCGTGGCAAACAGACGCCGTTTCTGCTCGGTAATGTTGCCACCCTGCGCCTCGGCTTTGGCTGCAAAACGGAAGTAGCCCGACTCCATGCCGAGAGTCAGTGTGACGAGTGCGAAAGGAATCAGTGCATAGACGTCGGTGATGATGCCGTAGGTCTCCACACCGAATATTCGCGTATAGAATGGCGTCAGCAGGTAACTCAGGAAGCGGCCGAGTATGGTGCTGATGCCGTAAATCGCGGTCTGTTTGGCAAGTTTTTCGAGCATAGTTTTGTGCTTGTGCCTCGCTTGCGAGCGCATGCGTAACGCGCGCAACGCGGCTTATAACTTGCAAAGTTATAAAAAAAAACGAAAAAGCCGAAAAAAAGCCGAAAGAGTGGTCTCTCTCTTCGGCTTTTGTTGCTAAATGTATGTTTTTGGGGGATGGGGTGAGGATAACTCCTCTGGCGCGTGTCGCTTGTGTAGTCCGAGCGAAGTTGTTGCGCCGGTTAATCCTCGTCGTCGAACGGCAAATCCTCGTCGTAGAACATCCCCTCCATTACGGCGTCTATCTCGCGACGCTCCTTCTTTGTCGGACGGCCTGTGCCACGTTCGCGAAAAACGAAGATGGTCTCGTGTGGCACATTGAGTTTGTCCAACTCGCTCTGCGGAGTGATGTTCTCGCAGTAGAGAGGCACGTTCTTGGCCGGTTGGCGGTTGGATATGAGGGCCAGCACACGATAGGTGTAGGTAATCATCGTACGACGAACCGAAATGCGGTCGCCAATCTTCACTTCGCGCGAGGGTTTGGCGTATGCTCCATCGACCGTTACGCGGTTGTTGCGAATGGCATCGGCAGCATCGCTACGGGTCTTGAAGACACGTACTGCCCATAGATATTTATCGAGTCTTACGCTTTGTTCCATAGTGCATTACAGGTTTTCGGGAGTTGGTGTGTCGAACTTCTCGCCTCGGTCGGTCGGGATGAGCGAACCCTCCTCTATTTGACGACTGATAGCGAGAATTATGCCGAGCGCGACGGCCGTACAGAGCATTGATGTTCCGCCATGCGATACGAGCGGCAGGTTTTGCCCCGTCTCTGGGAATGAATCGACCGAAACGAGGATATGTAACAGAGCCTGCACCGTCACGAGTGATGCCAATCCGACGGCAAGCAGACCGGCAAAAATCCACTCGCTGCGTTTGAATATGTTGATGGCTCGCACAAATATCCAAGCGTATATTGCAAGCAGAAAGAGTGCCATCACGATACCGTACTCCTCGACAAAGAATGCGAACATATAGTCGCTCTCGGGATGGGTAATTTTGGCACGCATCACGCTCTGACCCGCTCCGACACCGATAATGCCTCCGTCGTGGATGGCTATTATGGCGTGTTCGGGGTCGGTAAGTTGGTTGAGTGGTTTTTCACCGAGCGGCATGCTGTTGTCGGTGAAGAATGTGCCGATACGGTTGCGGATGGTTGTCGAGCGACCGGCACCGACGGCAACAAAGAGTGTTGCGGCAGCCGCCACGACTGCGAGAATTTTCAGCAAATCCTGCCACCTAACACGGGCGATAAACATCATCATAAACGAGATGATGAAGACGAGCAGTGCCGACGAGGTGTGTGCCGGAAGGATGATGATGCACGAGAGGGCGACAGGCAGCAGTACGGGCAGTGTGCCCTCCATCCAAATTCGCTTCTGTGCCGGTTCGCGCCACTTCATCGGGTTGAACGATGGCACGAGGCGTTGCGAGGTGATGTTCTTCTGCTTCATTGCGAGTTGTCGCGCCATAAATATGACGGTGGCGAGTTTCAGCAACTCGGATGGTTGCAACATAAAGAAACCGAAGTCTATCCAACGAGCTGCTCCGTTGGTCGAATCGCCGATAAAATAGACGGCAACGGTCAGTACGAGCGATGCAAGGTATGCAATCGGTGCCAGCCGTCGATAGGTTTTTGCGTTGAAGCGGTAGGCAATGAGCAGACAAACGAGCGCAATAATGATGACTATGGTGTGTTTCCATAGATTGGCAGAGGTCGAATTGCCGGTTGGAGTGTCGTATTTCACGCCTGATGAATAGACCACGAGGATGGAAATCACCATCAGTATCGGGATGATGACCCACAGCACGCGGTCGCCGTGCAGTAGTCGCACCTTCGAGAGAATCGAAGGTATCTCCTGCTCCGTACGCTCTGTTTTATTGATTTTGCGTTCTCGTTGTTTCATTCTCTATTTCAGTATGTTCGCGCGTACCCACTCCTTGAATAGAGTGCCGCGGTTTTCGTAGTTTTTGAACAGGTCGAAACTTGCACACGCAGGTGACAATAACACCACATCACCCTCGCGTGCAGCACCACTTGCGGCGCGCATTGCTTCGTCGAGCGACGCAGTGGAGATAATGTTCGGAATCACGCCATTGAACTCGCGCACGAGTTTCTCGTTATCCAATCCCATACAGACGAGTGTGTGCACCTTTTCGCGTGCGAATGCTTTGAGTGGCTCGTAGTCATTGCCCTTGTCCGTTCCACCCGCAATCCATACGACGGGACGTGTCATACTTTCGAGGGCGTACCACACCGAATCGACATTGGTAGCCTTCGAGTCGTTGATATACTCTACGCCGCCCGCTTCGCCTACCGGTTCGAGGCGATGCTCGACGGGCGAGAAATCGTAAATCGACTGCTCGACGCGAGCCGGCTCTACACCTGCGGCAAGCGTTGCAAGTGCCGCAGCCATAGCATTGTATGCATTGTGCAGACCCTTAATCTGCATCTTTGCGGTATCCAACTCGACGATTGCCGTGCCGACCGATGCCGTAAACGTGCCGCCCGGTTCGAGGTAGGCATCGCCCGCAATGCTTGCCACCGCAGCCCGTGCCATGAATGGCAATTCGCGTGAGCGCAGCGTGCGTTTAGCCAATTCGGCACAAATGGTCTCGTCATCGGCCGAGTAGATGAAACAATCGCGCGAGGTTTGATTTTGTGTGATTCGCATCTTCGAGTCCGCGTAGTTTTGGAAGCAGTAGTCGTAGCGGTCGAGATGGTCGGGAGTGATGTTCATCAGCACTGCGATATCGGCCTTGAAGCGGAACATTCCGTCGAGTTGGAACGAACTGAGTTCCAGAACATACCAATCGTACTGTCCCGTTGCGACCGAGTAGGCGAACGACTCACCGATATTGCCACCGAGGGCTACATTCAAGCCCGCATCGCGCATGATTTTATAGATGAGCGACGTGGTTGTTGTCTTGCCGTTGCTACCCGTAATGCAGATGGTGCGTGCCGCGCCCATATATCGGCAAGCGAACTCCATCTCCGAAATTACGGGTGTGCCCTGCTCGCGTAACTGCTTGACGATTGGGGCCTTGTCGGGGATGCCGGGCGATTTGATAACTTCGTCGGCCGCGAGGATGCGCTCCGCCGTATGTCCGCCCTCTTCGTACTCTACTCCCCATTCGTCGAGGCGAGCCTTGTAGCGTGGCGAAATCTGGCCCATGTCGGAGAGGAATACTTCGAGTCCCTCCTTCTTGGCGAGGATTGCCGAGCCGTAGCCGCTTATGCCACCGCCCAGAACTGCAATGCGTCTTGGTTGTTTCATCGTCTGTTATCGTATTTTGAGCGTTATCAAACTAATGGCGGCGAGTAGTAACGATATGATGGTAAATCGCATCATCACTTTCGTCTCGAAGATGCCCTGCTTTTGGTAGTGGTGATGCAGAGGCGACATCAGCAATATGCGACGCCCCTCGCCGTACTTGCGTTTGGTGTACTTAAAGTAGCTTACTTGTACCATTACCGACACCGCCTCGGCAAGGAAGATTCCGCACATAATCGGCAGAAGCAGCTCCTTGCGGATACAGAGTGCAAAGACGGCGATGATGCCGCCGATGGCGAGCGAACCGGTGTCGCCCATAAAGATTTGTGCCGGGAAGGAGTTGTACCACAGAAAACCGATAAGCGCACCAATCATTGCCGCGGCAAATACGACCAACTCTCCACTGCCGGGTATGTACATAATGTTGAGGTAGTCGGCATAAACGACGTGGCCCGAGAGGTAGGCGAGGATGCCGAGCACGAATATTATCGGCGCCGAGACACCTGTCAGCAGGCCATCCAATCCATCCGTCAGGTTGGCACCGTTTGATACGGCCGTAACCACAAATATCGCCACAACGACGTAGAGTATCCACGCCAGCGTACGATTGCCCCCGACCAACCAACCGTAGTCGAACTCGTTATCCTTGATGAACGGAATGGTTGTCTTGGTGGTCTTCTCTTCCGATGGCTCGATGCGAATTTGCTGTACCGAGGTGACCAATTCGTCGCCGTTCTCGGTGGTCGTAACGACCTGCTCCTCGATTGGGAGAGAGGAGTGCTCGCGGACAATCACTGCATCCGAAAAACACATCACCGAGCCGACGATAATACCCAAACCGACCTGACCGACAATCTTGAAGCGACCGTTCAAGCCCTCCTTGTTATGGCGAAAAACCTTGATGTAGTCGTCCAGAAAGCCGATTGCGCCACACCACACGGTCGATACCATCAGCAGTGTGATGTAGATGTTGTCCAGACGGCCGACGAGCAGCATCGGGATAAGGATTGCCAGCAGAATGAGTACGCCGCCCATCGTCGGTGTGCCTTTCTTGTCGAGCTGACCCTGCAAACCGAGGTCGCGAATCGACTCGCCAATCTGGTGGCGTTGCAGTGCGCGGATAATCGGCTTGCCGACGAAGATTACGATCAGCAGCGAGATGATGATGGCGAGTGCCGCGCGGAATGAGATATATTGGAACATTCCGGCGCCCGGCAAATCGAATGTTTCGTTCAGGTACTTAAATAAAGGATATAGCATATGTTTTCTACGTTTTTTCTACTTCTTGTTCTGAAAATTTTTTCTACATTGACAGTTGTTCTGCGACGGTCGGTGCACTATCGGCCGAATGTCGAAAACCACTTCTCGACCTGTTCGCGGTCGTTGAATGGCAGTCGTTCGGTGCCGACAATCTGGTAGTTTTCGTGACCTTTTCCCGCCACGAGCAAAATGTCGCCAGGCGCAGAGAGCATTACGGCAGTCTTTATCGCTTCGGCTCTCTCCTCGAATTTCATATATCGGCTACCGGCCTCGATACCCTCCTCCATATCGTGCAGAATTGCCGATGGTGATTCGGTGCGCGGATTGTCCGACGTGAAGATGGCAAGGTCTGAATATTTTACGGCAATCGACGCCATCTCGGGACGTTTCGTGCGGTCGCGGTCGCCGCCACATCCGCAGATGGTGATAATTCGGCTCGTGCCGCGACGAAACTCGTGAATCGTTCGCAGTACGTTTTCCAGCGCGTCGGGCGTATGGGCGTAGTCGATGATTGCCGTCGTTGAATCTTTCGCTCGCACGAACTCCAAGCGTCCGCTGACCGAGCGTAGAGTGCTCATTGCGCAGAGCACATCTTCTTCATCGAAACCGAGTAGGCGTGCCGCACCATAGACCGTAAGCATATTGTAAGCGTTGAATCGGCCGAGCAGATTGACCCACACCTCGCGATTGCCGATGCGTAGCTCCATACCCTCCAACGTGGTCTCGATGATTTTGCAGCGGAAGTCGGCCATCGAACGTAGCGAGAGTGTGTGGCGACGCGCGCGAGTGTTTTGCAACATCACCTCACCATTGCGGTCGTCGGCATTTACCAGGGCAAATGCACTCTTCGGCAATTCGTCGAAGAAGAGTTTTTTTGCGCGAACGTATTCGGCGAATGTGTGGTGATAGTCCAAGTGGTCGTGTGTCAGGTTGGTAAAGAGTGCACCGGCGAACTCCACGCCGAAGATGCGTCGCTGTACGATGGCGTGCGACGAACACTCCATAAAACAGTACTCGCAACCGCACTCCGCCATCTCGTGCATCATCTCTGCCAGACGAATAGCATCGGGAGTGGTGTGTGTCGAGCAGATTTCGCGCTCGTCGATTTTATATACGACGGTCGAAATGAGTCCCGCCTTATGACCGAGCGCACGCACCAAATCGTAGAGCAACGTGGCGATGGTCGTCTTGCCGTTCGTACCGGTTACGCCGACAACCTTCATTCGGCGGCTTGGGCGGTTGTAGAAGTTTTCGGCCATGACTGCCACGGCTTTATCTGTGTCGTCTGTCACTATAAACGTGCAGTGGTCGGTCGTAACTCCCTCGGGGATATGCTTGCAGACCACAGCCGAAGCTCCGGCCTCGACCGCTTTGCCGATAAAGGCGTGGCCGTCAACTGTCGCTCCTTCGATTGCAAAGAAGCAACTGCCTGCCTCTACGCGGCGCGAATCGAGCGTAAGCGATGTAATTTGCACATCGCTTGCGTCAGTCTCTGCATCACACTCTATGGCTTGCAGTACCGTTACCCCCTGCAACAAATCTTTGAGTTGTTTCATATCTTGTTGTTCGTTTCTATTCTAATTTCAGAGTGACGGTCTCGCCGTTCATAATCTCCACACCCTCCGGCTTACTCTGTACGACCACTTTGCCGCTACCCGTAAATGCGACCTTCGCACCTTGACTTTCGAGGATGAAGAGTGCATCGGCGAGGCCCATTCCCAGGACGTTTGGCATAAGGTGCTTGTTGTCGGGCAGTGTCGAAACACGCATCCTGCCGTCGCTGCCAACACTCTCGGTTGCTCCCCACCCCTTGCGACTGTCGCACGAGGTGTGGATGTCGAACTCTTCGGCCACTTCGCGGATGTGGACGATATTGCCACCCTTGAACTCCGTCGGTCGGTGTTCGCGTTGCTCCTCATCGCTCTCGAAGGTGTTGGTTTCGCGGTTGTGGAGGAATGTCGCTACCTGTTTCTGTACGGGACCGGCCAATCCTGCACCATATACCGTCTTACCTGTACCCTTGCGCTTGAAGATGGCGGTCATAAGTGTATAGCGCGGAGCTTCGGCCGGCAGGTACGTAACCATCGAACCGAGATAGTATCCGTCGCTGTACTTTATGTTTCCTTGCGCGATTTTGGCTGTTCCGGTCTTTGCCCCGACGCGGAACGTGCACTTCTCTTCGCCGAAGAACTCCTTTGCTGTACCGCTCAGTGCAACCTCCTCCAACATGCTGCGCAGAGTGGCGAGCGTGCGTTGCGAGCAGATGGAATCGACGAGCGTCTGCGTCGGGAACTCTTCGATGGTCTTGCTCTCGTGCGTGATGTGTGTCACGAGGCGAGGAGCGACCATGCGACCACCGTTGGCAACGGCATTGTAGAGCGTGAGTGTCTGTATTGGAGCCAACTCAATAGCGTAGCCGTAGCCGAGGTTTGCGAGCGTCGAGCCGTACCACGTCTTGCGATTTTCGGGCGACGGCAGAATCGGCGTAACCTCGCCGAGCAGAGTCAGACCCATAGGTTGGTCGAGGTGTAGTCGGCGCAGAACGTTGACGTAACGTTGAGGTGTCTCATGATAGGCATCGTAAATCGCCTTCGTGAAATATACGTTTGCCGATTCGGCAAATGCTGTTCGCATATCAATTACACCGCCCGTCTCGCGGCCGATGGCGTGCGAGTCCTGAATGGTATTGTATTTACCGACCTGCACTCGTTTTCCCAACCCCGAGTGGTAGCGTTTCGATGGCGAGACGCCTGCGTCGTCGATGAGAGCCAGCGACGATGCGAGTTTGAAGGTGGAGCCGGGTTCGGTGCGTGAGCCGAGAGCGTAGTTGCGATTTTCGACAAACGAGCCATCCTTTGCCCGTCCGAGGTTTACCATCGCGAGAATGTCGCCCGTCGAACACTCCATGACGATTGTCGTACCCCATATTGCACCCTCCTCCTCCAACGTGTGGCGCAGAGCCTTATCTGCAACATCCTGCACATCGACGTCGAGCGTGGTGTGGATGTCGGCTCCATCGACCGGCTTTTGCGGACGATGCTCCTCGTCTTCGACCGTTGTGTAGAAGCCGGGTGCTATGCGCTGTCGCCAACGGTAGCCACCCGTGCCGGCGAGTTGTTCGCGGTAGGCGTGTTCGATTCCGTAGTGGCGATGTTCGTCCGAACGGCCTATGGTTCGCAGAGCGAGGTCGTTGTGCGGATAGACGCGGGCATCGTGCTTCTCGATGGTATAGACCCTGCCGAGCGATTCGTTCAGCACAGGGTATGTTTTGAGCGTCTGCCACTCGTTGGCATCCACGTCACGGAAAAGTTTGGTGTAGCTATGTGTTCGTACGGTACGATAGACGGCTTTGAGCGAGTCGCGGTTTTTTATACCGAAAAGCTCTGCAAAGAACCCCTCCGAGTAGCGTACCGTGTCGTATCGTTCGAGTTCGTATCGCAGACAGCGGTCGTGCGTCGAGACCATCTTCGAGAAGTACTCCTTCGCCGATTTATCCTTGAAATAGGCGGCAAGCAGTTTCGAGAGCGTGTCGGCTCCTTCGAGGAATCGTTCGCGGTTGTCGAAGCCCTCACTGCCGAAATCGAAGACTATCGAACGTCGGAAAATCGAGGTAGCAAGCGGCTTGCCGTCGCGCGAAAGAATCGAACCGCGATGAGCATAGAGTGTGTCGCGGCGGATGATGTTGCGATGGATGCGTTTCGATGCACGCGAAATTTCGCGGTCGGCAAACTGTATGATGACGAGTTTGCCTACGATGAAGAGTATGATGCAGATGAAGAGGATATATATCCACTTCAAGCGACTCATAATCTCGCGTTGCATTTGTCGTTTGTTCTCCTCCATCTCTGCGTTTACACTTTTTTGTTATTCCTCGATGACGTTTGTCGGCGAAAGTGGGTCGAAAAGTTCGATGCCGCGCTCTTCGAGCATCTCTACAATCGACGAGTGCGAGCAGTGCTGATAACGCTGCTCCTTCATTCGTATCGAGCGTTCGTGCAACAAATCGACCTCCTGCGAGAGTCGATTGCGACGCACCTCATAGCGCAACGACGAGAATATGACGACGATGCTCAAAAAGAAGAGCAGGGCGATGTAGATAACGTAGTCGTAGATGCGTGTCGCACCCTTGCCGACCAAAATTTCGCCCGTCGCAAACATCTGAAAAGTCTTGACCCATCGCGGCAGTGGTTTTGGCTCCGTCGCGGCACGTTGCTCCTCCTCGCGGCGGATGTCGTCGGCCACCTCCTCATCCGCTTCGCCCGACTGCATACGTCGAAATTCGGTGCGTGCTATGCGCCGAATCTCGTCGCGCTCTTCGCGGCGGCGTATCTCTTCGGGGGAGTCGGTCAAAAACTCGCTATCGTCGTATTGTGCCATTGCTTGTTGCGGTTTATAGTTTTGTTGCGGCTCTCAGGCGTGCGGAGCGTGAGCGGGAATTGGCGGCCAACTCCTCGTCGCTTGGTGCGACAGCCTTGCGCGTAACGACCTCGAAAGGTGTCGTGCTACGACCGAAGAAGTCTTTTTCGATGCGACCTTCGGTGTTGCCGCTACGCATAAAATTCTTCACAATGCGGTCTTCGAGCGAGTGGTACGAGATGACCACCAACCGACCGCCCGGTTTGAGTATCTTCAAACTCTGTTCGAGAGCCATTTTCAAGGCCTCCATCTCGCCATTTACCTCGATGCGGAGTGCTTGAAAGAGTTTTGTCAGGAATTTCGACTCATCGCGTTTTGGTGTGCAAGGTGCCACAGCCCGCACGAGTGCCGCCGTTGTGGTGATTGGCTCTGTGGCGCGTGCACGTGCGATGCACGAGGCGATTTTCCACGTCGTTTCGAGTTCGCCGTACTGTGCGAAGATGCGAGCCAACTCCTCCTCCGTACGGTTGTTCACCACGTCGGCCGCTGTCTCGCCGCCACGCTGATTCATTCGCATATCGAGCGGAGCATCGCCACGGAACGAGAAACCGCGCGGAAGCGAATCGAAGTGGTGTGACGATACGCCGAGGTCGGCCAGGATGCCATCGACTTGTGTTACGCCACGCAGACGCAGTGCCGAGCGCAGAAAGCGAAAGTTGCTCTCAACGTAGTGAAAACGCTCGTCATCCGGAGCGTTGGCTTTGGTGTCGCGGTCTTGGTCAAATCCGTAGAGTGAGCCGCCCTCTCCGAGCGATTGAAGGATGCGGCGCGAGTGACCGCCACCACCAAAGGTGAGGTCGGCGTAGCAGCCGTCGGGCTTAATATCGAGCAGCGCGATGGACTCTTCGAGTAGGACCGGAGTGTGGTACGATGACATATTTTCCTCGTTTTTTCTCTTGTTTCGTGTTGAATCGTTGCCATTTGTGGCGGGTGCGTTTTCAATAGAAAACGGATTCAAAAGACAAAGTTATGTTTTTTCGCGTAGTATTTTCACAAAACGCACAAAAAAGTTATCAACAGCGGCGGCTTTTTTCGAAAAGTTTGTTTTATGAAACAAAAAAGCCGTCCGACCTGCGTGGTCGGACAGCCCTTTGATTGGTTGTCTATCCAATGTTGCGCTACTCCTTATGGCGGACGATGCGCACGCACTTCGCGTTGGTCTGTTTGATGATGTTTCGAGGCGAAACGGTGTGTGCCGAGAGCGTCTCCGGGTCGTAATTTTGGATGGTGAGCAACTCGATGTTGTTGTCTATATCCACATCGAAACCCTCGCCGCGCAATTGCTCTGCGGCCTCCTCCAAACGCCAACTCTCCTCGACGCACAATCGCAAATCGACTGCCGAGTTGTTGATGAGATTTGTCTTGATGCGGAAACGTTCGAGCGTGGAGAACACAATCGGGAACTTCTCTTCGAGAACGAATGAGAGGTCGCGCGAACGCAGTTTCAGCAACGATTGGTTGCGTTTTAGGATGATAATCGGCAGGGTTACATTCTCGGCCGAGCCGTCAATCTTCGTACCGTCGGCCGTCTTGTCACCGAACGGGCGAACGAAGAGCGGAATGTTTTTGTTCTGCAACGGCTTGATGGTCTTCGGGTGGATAATCTGTGCACCGCTGTATGCCAACTCGATGGTATCCACGTAGTTGAGCGCGTCAATTTTGCGGGCGTCAGGGAAGATTTTAGGGTCGGCGTTCAGAATGCCGTTCACATCCTTCCACACGGTCATCGACTCTGCGTTGAGGATATTTGCCACGACAGCTGCCGAGTAGTCCGAACCCTCGCGGCCGAGCGTGGTGGTTGAACCGTCGGCTGCCGAGCCGATAAAGCCCTGGCCGATGAATACTCGTGCCTGCGAGCCGGCAACCTCGCGACGCAACAGTGGCGACGACTCGTCGAGCAGCACGTTTGCGTCCTTGTGGCGGAACTGTGTCACGAAGCAGCGACGCATATCGACCCAATGGTTTGCGATGCCGACCGATGCAAGCCATTCGGAGATGATGACGGTCGAAATCAACTCGCCGAAAGCGACCGTGCGGTCGTAACGCTCCTCGGCGCGCGATGCGTCATATGGAACAGTTGTAACGAAGCGATGCAGGTCGGCAATGAAGGCCTCCACCTGTGCGAGCGGATGTGGTTCGCCGAACAGGTCGTCGATGATGGCCTGGTGGTATGCCTCAATCTCGTCGATTTTCGCCTCTGCACCCGCTATATCGCCCTTGCGACAGCAGTCAAAGAGTGCTTCGAGGGCGTTTGTTGTCTTTCCCATCGCCGAGACGATGACGAACAACTCTCTCTCTCCTTCGATAATCGTGCGAAGGTTGCGAACACCATCGGCATTACGAACCGAGGCTCCGCCAAACTTGTAAACTTTCATTTATTTGCTTATCTTTTTGTATTTTGTATCGGTGTTTTCGAACAGGAATGCAAAGGTGTCGGCCGTCTCGTCAAGACGCTTCGATGTTGGCTTTCCTGCGCCGTGACCGGCATTAGTGTCGATGCGTATTAGCACCGGTCGCTCGCCCGCCTGTGCGTGTTGCAGCGTGGCGGCAAACTTGAACGAGTGTGCCGGTACGACACGGTCGTCGTGGTCGCCCGTTGTGATGAGTGTGGCAGGGTAGTGCACACCCTCGCGGACGTTGTGCAGTGGCGAATACTTTATCAAGTAGTTGAACTGCTCCTCAACCTCCGATGAGCCGTACTCCACAACCCAACCGTGACCGATGGTGAATCGGTGATAACGCAGCATGTCGAGTACGCCGACCGCAGGCAGTGCAACGGCATAGAGGTCAGGTCGTTGTGTCATACATGCGCCGACCAGCAGACCACCGTTCGAGCCACCCGCAATGGCGAGTTTTGCACTCGATGTGTAGCCCTTTGCGATAAGGTGTTCGGCTGCGGCGATAAAGTCGTCAAAGACATTCTGTTTGTTCTCCAACATGCCATCTTTGTGCCATTGCTCGCCATACTCCGATCCGCCTCGCAGATTGACCATACACCATACGCCGCCTTGCTCCATAAACATTACGGCTGTGGTGCTGAACGAAGGTGTGATGTTTATCTGAAAACCACCGTAACCGTACAGATAGCATGGATTCGAGCCGTCGAGCTTGATGCCCTTGCGGTGCGATACGAACATTGGTACGCGCGTGCCGTCCTTGCTCTCGAAGAATATCTGGTGCGTCTCGTATTGCGATGGGTCGAATTTCACGTCAGGCATGTGGTAGAGTGTCGATTTGCCCGATTCGAGGTCGTAGTGATATATTGAGCCGGGTGTCGTGTAGTTGGTAACGGCGTAATATACCTCCTTGTCCTCGCGCTCACCATCGAAACCTCCTACCGATCCGATGGCCGGCAGCTCAACCTCGCGAACGAGTGTGCCGTTACGGTCGTATTGCACTATTTTGTTCTGTGCATCAATTAGATACATTGCAAAAAGGTATTCGCCCGCAACACCTACACCTTCGAGCAGTGCGTCTCTCTCCGCAATCAGGTCGCGTGCGCTGCCACGCGCCAAATCGACAGCCATCAGACGATAGTTCGGTGCACCGTCGTTGGTCAGCACCAGAGCTGTATCATCGTAGCAGTCGAGTAGCATGTAGTCGTAGTCGAAACCCTTAAAGAGCGTGCGGAACGTCGCCTCGCCCTTGCGCTTGAAGAGCAACTCCGTGCCGGAGGTGCCTGCCGAGGTGGAGATGAATATCCACTTCCCGTCCTCGCTCTCGCCGCCGTGGTGGTAGCGTAACGGGTTGGCTGCATCGGCGTAGATGAGCGTATCCTCCTCTTGCGAGGTACCGATACGGTGGAAATAGACCTTCTGGTTGGTGTTTTGTGCCGAATATACGGCGTCGTCCACCTTTGGAGCATCATACGCGCTGTAATAAAATCCCTTGCCGTCGCGCGTCCAACTCGCCCCCGAAAATTTTACCCATTTGATGTGGTCCGAAAGCAACTGCTTGGTTTCGGTGTTCATAACAAAGATTTCGACCCAATCCGAGCCAGCCGATGCGAGCGAGTAGGCGAATAGGCGTCCGTCTTTGGTGAAGGTGCCCGAGTGTAACGCTACGGTACCATCCTCCGAAAGCGTATTCGGGTCGAAGAATACCTCCTCCTCGCCGTCGAGCGTGCGCTTACGGTAGAGGACACTCTGGTTTTGCAGACCGCTGTTGCGCGATATGTAGTACCAATCGCCACGCTTCGCAGGTGCGCTTTCGGTTGGGAAGTTGTATAACTCCTCCAATCGGGCGCGGATGGCTTTACGGGCGCCGAGCTTGCCGAGATAGTCGAACGTCACCTCGTTCTGTGCTTTAACCCACTCGGCGGTACGCTCCGAAAGGTCGTCCTCCAACCAACGATACGGGTCGGCAATTTCGCGACCAAAATAGTTATCCGTGACCTGCTCGCGGTCACTGTGCGGATATTCGATACGTGTGTTCATCATCTGTTTCAATAGTTTACCTATGCCGTATCCCGCGCCGTAGCAAACGGCAACAAGACTTACGACTATTACAATACTTTTGATGGCTTTTTTCATTGTTCAAAAAAGTTTATCTTGGTGCAAAGTTACGAAAAGTTTGCATAAGAAACGGAAAAAATACATATCTTTGTATGATTTATGTGCGTTACGCGCGTAGGTAAGCCCGTAGAGAGGGTTATTTGCAAACGAATGATGAAAAATTAAAAAAAAACGAATACAGAATATGAAAGCAGAGTTTTTGCATTTGCAGGAGATTATCGAGCAGGCGTGGGAGAATCGCGCACTGCTCGACGAGAGCGCTACACGCGATGCGATTCGTGCCGTCGTCGAGGCTGTCGATAAGGGCGAATTGCGTTGTGCCGAGCCGATAAATGAGGAGCAGAGCGAGTGGCAGGTGAACGAGTGGGTAAAGAAGGCAATTATCCTCTACTTCCCGATTCAGAAGATGCGCACGATGCGTGCAGGTGAGTTGGAGTGGTACGATAAAATGGAGCTCAAACGCGATTTTCACGCGCTTGGCGTACGTGTTGTTCCGCACGGCATAGCCCGCTACGGAGCATATATCGCACCCGGCGCGGTGATGATGCCTTCGTATGTCAATATTGGTGCTTATGTCGATACGGGAACGATGGTCGATACGTGGGCAACGGTCGGCTCGTGCGCCCAAATCGGTAAGAATGTCCACCTCTCGGGCGGTGTCGGTATCGGTGGTGTGTTGGAACCTGTGCAGGCTGCTCCGGTCATCATCGAGGATAACTGTTTCATCGGCTCGCGTGCCATCGTTGTCGAGGGTGCGCATATCGGTCGCGAGGCGGTGCTCGGCTCGAATGTTGTGATTACCGGCTCGACACATATTATTGATGTTACGGGTAGCGAACCAAAGACCTACAAGGGTTATGTTCCGCCACGTTCGATTGTCATTCCGGGTACCTATCCGAAGCAGTTTCCGGCCGGCACGTTCAACGTCTCGTGTGCGTTGATTATCGGCCAGCGTAAGGAATCGACCGACAAGAAGACGACGCTTAATGATGCGTTGCGCGATTTTGGCGTACAGGTATAAAATCTTACCCGATGATAACACATCTCTCGACAGTCACCTCCACCAACGACCTTGCCCGCGATGCGAAGTATGGCGAGGGCGACATCGTGTGGGCCGACTTTCAGACCGCAGGGCGCGGACAGAGGGGCCATACGTGGGAGAGTCGCGCAGGCGAAAATCTTACGTTCTCGGTGGTGTTGGAGCCGACATTTCTGCCGGCGCGTGAGCAGTTTCTGCTCTCGGAGGCTGTGGCTTTGGCTCTGGTCGATATGTTTGCCGACCGAGGAGTCGAAGCGCGTATCAAGTGGACAAACGATATTTATGTCGGCGACCGCAAGATTGTCGGCATTCTTATTGAACATACATATTCGGGCTCTTGCCTTTCGCGTACCATTGTGGGAGTCGGTATAAATGTCAATCAACGCGAATTTTCGCCCGATTTGCCCAATCCGACCTCGATGTTCCGCGAGACGGGGCGCGAGTTCGATTGTGCGGAGCTGCTTGCCGATTTCGAGCGTGCTTTGGAGCGTCGCTACGGGCAGTTGCGTGGGGGAGAGGCGGAGCGATTGCAACGCGATTATCACCAGCGGATGTATCGGCTCGGCGAACGGCATACGTACGCCCTGCCGAGTGGCGAGCGTTTCGAGGCAACCCTGCGCGGTGTGATGCCGTCGGGCGACCTGTTGCTCGACCATGCCGACGGCAGTCGCCACTCATACCTGTTTAAGGAGGTTGAGTTCGTGATTGATGGCAGAGATTAATAGGTTGTGTGACAGCGATATTTTGATGTTGAGCCTTTGTTGCTCCTTGTCAAAAAGATTTTTTGCGGAGCATGCGAGAAATCAAAAAAATAACTATATTTGTGGCTGACAAACCGAAAAAACTAAACTAAAACAGATAGAACTATGGCAAACGTACCAGCAACTTTGAAGTACTCCGACGATCATGAATGGTGTCGTGTGGAGGGCGAATATGCCTATGTGGGCATTACCGATTTCGCGCAGAGCGAACTTGGCGATATCGTCTTTGTTGATATCCCGACGCTCGACGAAACGCTCGCGAAGGGCGATGTATTCGGTACTATCGAGGCGGTGAAGACCGTCAGCGATGCATTCCTTCCAGTTTCGGGTGT
>JAFNYX010000085.1 GCA_017654125.1 Alistipes sp.
CACAATTCTTTGCAACATTCATGCACAACGAGGAGGTGCCGATGTGGTTGCTCATCTTCGGCTCGTGCGGTCAGTTGATATTCACCTTACGCTTTGTCTATCAGTGGTATGTCTCTGTACGGCTCAAAGAGTCGGTAATGCCTCCCGGTTTTTGGGCAATGTCGCTCATCGGCAGTGGCATGATTGTACTCTACGGCATCATTCGTCTTGACCCCGTACTGATTCTCGGCCAGTCGGTCGGCTTCGTGGCCTATATCCGCAATCTGATTATCGGCCACCGAGAGCGCAAACCACAAAAACAATAACACGCTCCACGTATGAAATACCGTAAACTTCTCTTGCCGCTCTTTATCTTCACCATGCTACTACCGGTGATGATTTTGCGCGACTATACTCCATCGAACGAACTGCGATACCTGAATATCGCCGACGAAGCCATCGCAAACGGCAACCTCTTCGCTTTCACCAATCAAGGTGAGCCGTATGCCGACAAGCCGCCAATCTACTTTTGGTGGATTATGCTCGGTCGGGTGTTGCTCGGTGGTCACTATATGTGGTTTCTCTCGTTGCTCTCCATTATTCCGGCACTCGTTACGCTCGGCGTGATGAATCGCTGGGTAAAGGGACGACTCGACGAGCGCGACACGCTCTCCGCATCGCTGATGACAATGTGTAGCGGCTTGTTCCTCGGTCTTGCAGTAGTACTCCGTATGGATATGCTGATGTGTATGTTCATCACCTTGGCGCTATACACATTTTGGCAGATATACTCCGGCGAGCGCGACACACTCACCACTCGCCTACTCTTCCCATCATACACCTTCCTTGCACTCTTTACGAAAGGTCCGGTCGGAATACTTGTTCCAATCGTGGTCGTGGTCGTATTCTGCACACTACAACGCGACCGACGCACGCTCGCAAAGGTGTTCGGTTGGCGCACGTGGGCCATACTGCTCGTCTGTTGTGCTGCATGGTTCGGAGGCGTATGGGCAGAGGGAGGTGAGGAGTACCTAAACAATCTGCTATTCCACCAAACCATCGACCGCGCAGTTGATGCCTTCCACCACAAAGAGCCATTCTACTACTACATGATAAGCGTATGGTACTCGCTTGCTCCGTTTTCGCTACTCATCGTAGGCGCAGTCGTTATGGCCCTGTTCACACGCACATTCGATGCCCTCGAACGACTATTTGCCACCACAATCGTAACAACATTTGTGATGCTGTCGGCATTCAGTTCGAAATTAGCCGTATATCTCGCACCAACCTTCCCATTCTTCGTCTATCTCGCTGCGCTCACTATGCGTAACACACGAATCGGATGGGCACATCGTGTAGCAATCATCATCCCTGCTGCCATATTTGCCGCCCTACCCATTGCCGTAGTCATTCTGCCACTCGGCGAAATACTATCGTTTCAATTAGACGGCTGGTGTTATGCAGCAATCGCAATATTGGGAGCAAGCGGCATAACAAGTATATGGATGGCGTGTCGCAGTAAGCATCTCAATGCATCAATCAACACCTTAGCCATAGGAGTACTCGTAGCGCTCTTCTTCGGAGGCTTTGCCCTACCGAAACTCAACACCGAAATCGGCTATGGCGCACTATGTCATCAAGCAAAGACGATGGCCGAAACGAGCGAAGCGGACGGGTACTACGTATGGAAGATTCACCGACCGGAGAATATGGATGTATATTTAGGAGAGGACATTACGGAGGTTAGCACCGAGCAGATTGTCGCCGGAGAGTGCAATGGCGGTGTACTTATGCTATCGACACGCCGGCTCGCAGAGGACGAATCGCTCTCGGCTGCGCTTGCAGACTACACGTACGCAACTGTCGGTGGTTATCGGATATTCGACCTTGCGCTACACCCAATGCAGTAGGCAAACGTTGCGGTGAGATTAAAAAAAGTAAAGACAACTATTGCAAATTTATTCTAAAACGCGTTCTAATTATCGACTTTTTTGCTACCTTTGTTGAGTCGATGAGCAAACAACAAGAGAAAACATTCAAATATCAATAACCATTAGAAACCATTTATAAAACAAAAAAGGAGGAGAATTGCTATGAACGTAAAGAGTATTATGGCTGATTTGGAGCGCAAGCATCCGGGCGAAAACGAATACCTGCAAGCGGTGCGCGAAGTTCTCGAATCCATCGAGGGAACATACAACGAGCATCCGGAGTTCGAGAAGGCAAAAATCGTGGAGCGTATGGTCGAGCCCGACCGCATCTTCACTTTCCGTGTAACGTGGGTGGACGACAATGGCGAGATTCAGACCAATCTCGGCTATCGCATACAGTTCAACAGCGCGATCGGCCCATACAAAGGCGGTATCCGCTTCCATAAGGCAGTCAATCCGTCGATGCTCAAATTCCTCGGTTTCGAGCAGACTTTCAAAAATGCACTCACAACGCTTCCAATGGGTGGCGCAAAGGGTGGCTCGGATTTCGACCCTGTGGGCAAATCCGACGCCGAGATTATGCGCTTCTGCCAGGCGTTTATGCTCGAATTGTGGAACAATATCGGCCCAGATACCGACGTTCCGGCTGGTGACGTTGGCGTAGGCGGTCGTGAAATCGGCTATATGTACGGCATGTATAAGAAACTCGCACGCGAGTACAACACCGGCGTTCTTACGGGCAAGGGTATGACGTGGGGCGGCTCGCTCATTCGTCCTGAAGCAACCGGTTTCGGTGCTCTCTACTTCGTAGAGCACATGCTCGCCAAAGCAGGTCGCTCGCTCAAAGGCGCAACGGTCGCAATCTCGGGCTTCGGCAACGTGGCTTGGGGCGCAGCAACCAAAGCGACCGAGTTGGGTGCACGTGTTATCGCAATTTCGGGTCCGGACGGTGTGATTTATAACCCGAACGGCATGACAAAGGAGAAAATCGACTTCATGTTGGAGCTCCGCGCATCGAACCGCAACATCGTTGCTCCGTTCGCCGAGCGTTTCCCTGATGCAACGTTCACACCGGGTAAGAAGGCTTGGAGCGTGAAGTGCGATATCGCCCTTCCATGTGCATTCCAGAATGAGCTCAATGGCGACGACGCCAAAGAGTTGTTGGCAAACGGCACATGGTGTGCTGCCGAGGTATCGAACATGGGTTGTACGCCGGAGGCCATTGCCGAGTTCCAGCAGGCAGGTATCCTCTTTGCTCCTGGCAAGGCGGTGAATGCAGGCGGTGTGGCAACTTCGGGTTTGGAGATGACACAGAATGCTATGCATATCTCGTGGTCGGCTGCCGAGGTGGACGAGAAGCTGCACTACATCATGCAGAACATCCACGAGCAGTGTGTTAAGTATGGCACACAGCCAGACGGCTACGTAAACTACGTTAAGGGTGCAAACATCGCCGGCTTTATGAAGGTAGCACAAGCGATGTTGGAGCAGGGCGTAATCTAATCCCCATCCCGTCGCAAGCAATTTGCAGAGATAAAGCAAAGCGGTCGTTGTCTTTCGGACTTCGACCGCTTTTCGTTTCGGAGAGTATCTAACTCACCCCCACTAACCGACCATTTCCCTCTCCATCCTACTCTTTCGACGCATCGAAGCAGGCGTATCATCGAAACGTTGCTTGAACAACTTTATAAAGTGCGAAATATTGGTAAATGCACATTCGGCACCAATCTCCGATATGGTCATATTGGTTGACATGAGCAACACCTTGGCGCGTTGCAGACGTTGGTCGATAAACCATTTATGCGGTGGCACATCAAACTGACGGCGAAACTCCTTCTTGAACGACGTGAGCGAGCGATTTGTCTTGCGTGCCAATATCTCAATCGAGACATCATTAAAGACATTATTGTATATCTCTTTGGCAAACTGTCCGTTCACCACATCCGCACCTGCAACAATCTTACGACGCAGACAAGCATCTTCGCCAGAGACGATAAGATATATCAACTCGCTGAGTTTGATACGGCTGCCTATCTTGTTGCGGCGCAAATCGCTACGACGAAACGATTGATTGACACCGACAAAAAAGTCGTGCAACTCGACAGATGGACGGCAGACCACAAAATTATTTCGACGACACGCATCGCACTGATGCGCGCTATCGCAACTCAGGCCATAGTTGCTATTCAACGAGATAATGATACGTTGCAGATCAGCCGGGGAGACATAGAATACAATTTGCTCGAAGAGTTCGTCCTCCACGACATTCTCCTCGTAATGCACACCCGCATCCAGCCAAAACATATCGCCTTCGCCAACTACGACGCTGGAATCATTGTGGTAAATCAGTTTGCGACCTCTCACGACGAACCCAATCGCCATTCGAGAGAGATTTGTCGAGCGTATGCCCTCGGAAGATGTTTCAACGACCTTAACGACATCTGGGGTCGTACAATCGACATTGTTCAATTTCATCATGATATTTATATTTATGTATGTGCTAAAATTATTACCAACTAAATAATTTAGCGTAAAGATATAATTTTAATATAAATATTACAATAAAACAAACTATTTTCAACCTACAAAAGTCCATACAACGCATATTATCAATCATATTTCTCTTCGACCGTATATTTTCCCGACTTTTTATGATATTGATTTAGCCAAATCGTGAAGTGTAAAGTTCATCGTTTGCATTCGCTACACTACACAAAAAAAGCGGCGTCCCACGAGTGGACGCCGCAACTTTTATTATACGGTATTTTCGAGTGTCTCTCTCTACTCACCCTTCCGGTTTAGTAGATAACTACCGTACGATTCTGCTCCTTAACGAGTTTCGTAAACGGCGCGCTCTCAACGCCGCAACCCTTATACTGCAAACGCTCTGCCGGAACACCCTGCGATACGAGGTAGTCGTAAACCGTCTTGGCACGCTTCTCGGCAAGTTGCTCGTTACCCTTCTTGCTACCGGTTTCTGCATCAGCAAAACCGAAGATGGTATATACGTGCTCCTTATTCTCGCTACCCAAAATCTTCTCTGCAAGACGATTCAGACGCAACTTATTGTTATTATCGAGGAGGCTCTTACCACAGAGATAGAAGAGCAACTCGTTTTCGGTATCGTTCTGAACCAACGAAACAACCTTCTCCTCTGCTGTTTTGATTGCTGCCTCGCGCTCTGCTGCCAAAGCTTTAGCTGCGGTCAAAGCATTTGCCTGCTCGGCGCTAACCTGCTGCAAACGCGCATTCTCAGCCTGTGCTGCTGCATTCTCGGCCTCGATTTTCGCCAAACGCTCGTTCATCACACCATACTCGCAAGCCGTTGCGCCCGAACGGTCGTAATCACGACGGTTGAAGCGATATGTTACGCCGGCATATACGTTAATCTGGTTCCAACGCGACGAAACACGCTGACCATACACGCCGCCAGGAGCCAAGCCCTTACGCGACAACATATAGTTGAGCGTGAGATCTACGCTGAGCGACTTACAAACATTGAAACGGTTCTGCCAACCGAAGTTGAAGGCATACTCGTACGGCATACGACCACCCTTTGCAGTCTGTGGCCAACCAGCCTCATACTTACCTGCGATATCGTCAGCTGCAACACCGGCACCAACCATCAAGATTGCATCGTAGAGGTGATTCTTACCATTATAGCCTGCAATCCAATTGCTAAGATTTGCCATAACGTCGACGTGACCGAAGATAAATACCGGCTTAACCTTCTCGCCCGTCTCGAACTGGCCGTATTGACCGCCAATCCAGCTAACCTGACCGGCCTCAAATACTACGCGAGCACCGAAAACTGGGTGGAACCACTTGTTAGCCGAAATGTAACCGCCAACACCTACAATCGAACCGAAACTCTTGCTACCGGTTTTGCACAAAAAGTTAGGACCAACACCGGCCGAAATCTCCCAGTTGTCGCCAAATCGATTGGATACAAAACCCTTAACAGACGGTTCTTTTGCACCATCTGCCGTCTTTGCATCTGCTGCATAAGCTGTCGCCACGAGCGACACCATAAGCACGATTAAAGTAAAAATTTTCTTCATAACAATATGATTTTTAATTATTTATCCTATCACAAGTTGCGTAATACACAGATTTTGCATCACAAATATAGCAAAAATATTCCAAAATGTACTTTTTCCGGCATAAAATAGTAGATATCATCCGATTCATCCTCAAACGAGCAACAGGCGTAGCTCGAATCAAAAGCTGCGCCTGTTCCCTCCTCTTCATCATCGTCACCGCTATTTGAGCGGAAGTAGCACAAACTCGAATGAATGTGCTTTGTACGGAATACGATACTCTTCGAGCGGCAACGCTCCCCAACTATTCTCGCAGACAATACCCGACTGCGCCATATCTATATTGACATAGGTATTGCCGTCCTTTTTGAGCAGTTGCGGATACTTGCAATAATCCATCGAATGAATATCATACTGCTTCATCTCATACGGCAAAGCCGACGCGGTAAAGAGCACATTCGAAAGCACCTTAAATCCGCAACCTTCGGCATCGGTTATCGACCAATATCTCAAATCGCAATGCGCTCCACTCTCCTGCGGACGTGAGTATGTCATACAGAACTGTTCGTTCACACTCTGACGATAGAGGCCCACCGGAGCACTGCTCTTGCGGTCGGCATAACTCTCGTGAGGACCAGCACCATAAAACTCGATGGTGGAGAAGGTTGCCGGCATAGCCATCGCCATGCCATAACGCAACATACCACAACAATCAATATTATGTTTACCCGGACGCATCGACTGCTGCACTCGTACGCGACCCTGTGGATCGATGACATACACCACATCAACCCACATTCCCAACTCCGAATAACTATACTGCGTCTTAACTTCCACACTATCGCCTTTGCGCTCCATAACGAACAGCTCCATGTACCACATCGTCTCGCGGAACATCTTCCACGAGTGGTAATATGCGGCACTCTTTGCACGTTTGCGCGCACCGAAATCGTTTTCTGTCATAGCGCGATAGAAGAGAGGCATTAGTGGTTTCGAGATGAGTTGTTTACCCGCAAACATATAGCGATTCAAAAAACCATTGCCCGCAAAGCCGACTTCGAAACCATTACCTCGAATCACACGATTATCCGCGTCGATTTCGAGCATGTCAGCCGTACCCGTTACCGTCTGCGCAGCATCGAATGCTGCCTGTGCATCGAACGCCGCGAGTACAATCTGATTAAACCCGGCACAATGTCCTTTCGTCAATAGTGGCTCGTCGGCTTTCAGCAGATATTTCAGCGTGAGTATAACCTCGCCATCCATACGCTCTATATCTGTCGCCGCATAGCCGAGTTGCACGCGCTTGCTCTGCATCGGCTCTACATCCAGAGTCTCGACTACACCGTGAAGCACCTCTATGCCGTTTTGCGTTACGCTCCAATGCAGTGCATAACCACTCAAATCGCGGAAGAAGTGCTCGTTATAAACCTCCACAACACCGCGACGTGCATCGACATCACGGCTCCAAATATTTTGATACTGGTGCCAGACCTCGCGAGCACTCGGATGTGGTGTACGCGAAGCGGAGATAAAGCCGTTGTTACAGAAGGTCTCATCGCTCGGATCCACATCGTTGTAACAGCCTCCATAGCGATAGAACGTAACACCCGTCTGCGGGTCACGCCACGAAAGAGCCTGATCAACAAAGTCCCAAATAAATCCGCCCTGATAGTTCGGATACTTGCGCACCAAATCCCAATACTCCTTGAATCCGCCCAGCGAATTACCCATTGCGTGAGCATATTCGCACTGAATAAGCGGACGCTTCGGTTCGCCCGACGCATATTTCTCGCAATCATTGTAAGATGCATACATCGGACACTCGATATCCGAGTTGTAGTTCTTCGGCACATCGCCATATCGGATATGGTTTGCCTGCTCGTACTGCACCGGACGACTTCTGTCGTAACCCTTTATCCAATCATAACAGGCATGGAAATTAGCTCCGTTACCCGCCTCATTACCCAAACTCCAAACGATGACCGACGGATGGTTGAAATCACGCATCACTACCCTCTGATTACGCGCAAGGTGTGCCGCACGATAATCCTCGCGGTGAGCAAGCGAACGCTTGCCGTAGCCCATACCGTGCGACTCGACATTCGCCTCATCGACAACATATATTCCGTACTCGTCGCAGAGGTCGTACCATAGTGGCGAGTTCGGATAGTGACACGTACGCACGGCGTTTACGTTATGCTCCTTCATAATTCGGATGTCGCGCAACATCTCCTCACGACTCATGACATAACCGCCCGTCGAACTGATTTCGTGACGATTGGCGCCCTTGATAAGCACCACACGACCATTAACAAGCAGTTGCGCATCACGTATTTCAACCTTACGGAAACCAACATTGAAAGCCATCGATTCGTCAGGCGTCGAGAGCGTCAGCGTGTAGAGATACGGTATCTCGGCACTCCACGCACGAACGCCCGCAATCTCAACCCTCTCGCATATTTTACCGCCACTCGGAACAATACGCCGCTTGTAGAGCGGATTATCCTGCGCATCGCACAACACCGCCTCAACATACTTCACACCCGGCGTAACATCAACATCTAACGACAGAACACCATCGCGATAGTCGTTCGCAAGGTCGGCAACAAACTTAACATCTTTCACATGCGCTCGTTCACGCGCGTAGATATAGCAGTCGCGAGCGATACCCGACAGACGCCAAAAATCCTGGTCTTCGAGATACGAGCCGTCGCACCAGCGATGAATCTCCATTGCAAAGAGATTCTCCGCACCACAACGTACATATTTCGTAATGTCGAACTCCGCCTCCAACTTGCTATCCTCGCTGTATCCCACCTTTTTACCGTTTATCCACAGCGCGAGGTTCGATGTTGCCGAACCAATATGCACAAACACCTGTTTGCCACGCCACTCGGCCGGCACCTCAATACAGCGACGATACTGCCCGACATGATTACGGTGGGTCGGCACTTGCGGCGGATTATCGACAAAGACGTTATCCCACGCAAATCCCTTATTGCAGTAGAGTGGGTCACCATAACCGTTCAGCTCCCACATGCCCGGAATAGGCATCGTGCCCCAAGCCGAATCGTCGAACGTCGGCACAAAAAACTCCGCAGGTCGCGGGTCGGTCGCATGGTTATACCACGCAAAACGCCACTCACCCTCTATCGAACGATAGTTTGGCGAGGTGCGATAATCACTACCCGGCTTTACATCGCGCACCGAAGGATAGACAATAAAACTCGAACGCATAGGAGCTCTGTTCTGCTCATACACTGTGGGATTTGCATGTGGTACAACCGGCTCTGTTGCACGCGCCATAAGCTCCATCTGTGCGGAGAGAGCGATGAAGGTCATCAAAAAGAAAACTGTTCGTTTCATTGCTTTTATGAGATATTAGTTTACGTTTTTTGTTTTGGAATGTTTGTGCTATTGCATTGTAAAGATAGAAAAAATTTGCTGAATACGCCACACTTAAATAACAAAAAATAGTCGCTCACCACATCGTACGGCTTGCAGATTCGTCAAATATTTGGTAAATTTGCGTTTGGGTTTTGCGAATTTCGCGCCCACTGACAACACGGTAAACTACAAAAAAAACATATTAACTACATGAAACGATTCCTCATTATTGCTTTGACGGTAGTCACCCTCGGAGCAACAGCCGTAGCGCAGAAAACCATTCCACACGCCGTAAAGACTTGTAACGAAGTTGCAGCTCGCCGTACGGAGATTATTCTCCCGAAGGTCAAGGGATTCAACTGCTACAAAGGCGATTTTCACATCCACACATCCTACTCCGACGGAAGCGTAACTCCGGCCGGACGCGTTGTCGAAGCGTGGATGGACGGCTTGGACGTCATCGCCATCACAGACCATTACGAAAGCCGCAGCGGTGAGCGCAAATTCTTGAAAGTCATCGCTCCATATAGCAATGATGGTGAGCCAATCAAGTATCAACCGGCAAGCAAAGCCAACTGCATCATGGCCGACTTCAACGCAATTCATCAGGAGGCGGTCGACCAACTCAAAAAGTCGGGATATCCGATGTTGCTCATCAAGGGTTGCGAGATGGCACGCAACGCAGAGACGCACGGCCACTTCAACGCTCTCTTCCTCGAAGACCTTAACGACCTCTACGATGAAGACCTCACCGTGGCGTTCCGCAACGTCAAGGCACGAGGAGGCATCATCGTCCACAACCATCCGGCATGGCGTCGCAAGACCAGCGACAAAACCGAGTTCCACGAACAGGTTTACGGGGAGGGATTGATTGACGGCGTAGAGGTAGCAAACGGTTCGACCTTCTATCCGCACATCGTTCGTCGCTGTATCGACGAGAAACTCACCATGTTCGGCAACACAGACGAGCACACGACCACTGCACACCGCTTTGCCCCTATGGGTGTCTATCGCACAATGACTCTCATTTTTGCCAAGGAGCTGACCGAGAAAGCAATCAAGGACGCAATCTTGAAGCATCGTACTATCGCCTACTCAGGTGGTTCGCTCATTGGAGAAGATTCGTGGTTGCTCGAACTGCTGAACGCCGCGGTCGATTGTCGCATAACGAAGGTGGACGAGAAGAAAGGCGAACGCACATTCTTGCTCATCAACAACTCGTCGATTACGCTCCGCTTACGTCGTGGCAAGACTATCTATGTATTGGAGCCGTTCAAGCCCGTATTGGCAACCTTTGGCACAGATAAGCAGAGTGGCAAATTGCTCAACCCAACATTTGTCGTGGATAATATGTGGGGCGTTGATTACAAGCACCCAAAGGCAGAGCTCGAAATCGACAAATAGAGCACCACGGCCGATGCAGACCTTTTATATGCGGTCGGCATCAGACACAAACCCCACTGCCAATAAAACAGAAAAGAGTTGTTCCAGCATGGAACAACTCTTTTTTTGGGCCGTAAAGCCAAATTGTCTATAAGGAGAGGTCGTTCAAAAACCGCACCCCACTTTTTAAGCACACTCTATCCGCACTTCGAATAGCCGCACGACATACAGGTCAAACATCCGTTCTGGTAAGCCATATTCTCCTGACCACACTGCGGACACTTTCCCTTCGAGCGCGTACCGTCCTCGATATACTGCTTTAAGGCACGTTTAACGCCACTCTTCCACGTGTTGATATTCTCATCGTCGAGGTGCAGACCATCGATAAGCGATACAACCTTCTCGATTGGCATATTGTAGCGCAACACGCCCGAGATAAGTTTTGCATAGTTCCAGAAGCTCTCGTCGAACAAACGCGAGATACCACCGATGGTATTTGTATAACCATAGCGGTCAGTGTACTGGAAGTCGTAACGCTTCGAGCCATCCTCCTCGCGAACCTTCAAGATGTTGCCCTTCGTGATTTTCGGCGGAATGAACATCGCATCGTCCTCAATCTTACCGGTAAATACCTCATATGGACGACCATCGTAAAGACCTACGAATGCAATCCAATCCTCCTTGCCATTCTTAAAGCGCACCACGTCGGCCGGAATCGACTTCGGACGCTTGTTCTCGCCCGTTGCCGGCTCGCACTTCGCCTCACTCTTCTTCTTGCTCTTCTTATCGATAAGCACACCCTCGCGGCAGCCGTCACGATACACCGTAACACCCTTACAACCGCACTCCCATGCCGTACGATAAACCTCTGCTACCAACTCCTCCGAGACGTTGTTCGGCAAGTTCACGGTAACCGAAATCGAGTGATCGACCCACTTCTGAATTGCACCCTGCATCTTCACCTTCGCTACCCAATCAATATCGTTGGCCGTTGCCTTGTGGTAAGGCGATGCAGCAACGAGCTTTTCGAGCGATGCATCGTCGATGGTTTTGAGCGACTCGGTATCGTAACCATTAATACGCAACCAATCGACAAACTTATGGTGATATACATTGTACTCCTCAAATGCCTGTCCCTGCTCGTCAACGAATGTTGCCACAACATCCTTATCCGAAGGGTTAATCTTACGACGACGCTTGTAAACCGGACGGAACACCGGCTCGATGCCCGACGTGGTCTGCGACATGAGCGATGTCGTACCCGTAGGTGCGATAGTCAGCATCGCAATATTACGACGGCCATACTTAACCATATCCTCGTAAAGTTGCGGATCGGCCTCCTTCAAACGCAGAATCATCGGATTGTTCTTCTCCTTCTCGGCATCGAATACCTGGAATGCACCACGCTCTTTGGCCATCTCAACCGATGCACGATAAGCCGAAACAGCAAGCGTCTTGTGTACCTCGACCGTAAATTTCAGTGCATCGTTCGAGCCGTAACGCAGACCGAGCGCTGCCAGCATATCGCCCTCTGCCGTGATACCCAGACCGGTACGACGGCCTTTGAGCGCCATATCCTTAATCTTCTCCCAAAGCGAGAGCTCTACGCGACGAACATCCTGATCCTCCGGATCCGATGCAATCTTCTGCGAGATAAGCTCCACCTTCTCCAATTCGAGGTCGATAATATCATCCATCAGGTGCATTGCCTTGCGGATGTGCGCCTTGAAGAGGTCGAAGTTAAACGAAGCCTCCTTCGTAAACGGCTTCTCGACATAGCTGAACAAGTTGATTGCCAACAATCGGCAACTATCGTACGGACACAACGGAATCTCACCGCAAGGGTTGGTCGAAACCGTTACAAAGCCTTCGTCTGCATAGCAATCAGGTACACTCTCGCGGATAATCGTATCCCAGAACAACACACCCGGCTCGGCCGACTTCCATGCATTGTGGATAATCTTCTCCCACAACTTGCGGGCGTCGATATTATTGACATACTTCGGCTCCTCGGCGTTAATTGGGAACTGCTGTTTATAGGTGCGACCCTCGATTGCAGCACGCATAAACTCGTCGTCAATTTTAATCGAGACATTTGCGCCCGTCACCTTATTCGTGTCGAGTTTCGCGTCGATAAACTTCTCTGCATCCGGGTGCTTAATCGAGAGCGAGAGCATCAACGCTCCACGACGACCATCCTGTGCAACCTCCTTCGTCGAGTTCGAATAACGCTCCATAAACGGAACGATACCCGTCGAGGTGAGTGCCGAGTTAAGCACCGGGCTGCCTGCCGGACGGATGTGCGAGAGGTCATGACCCACGCCACCGCGACGCTTCATGAGCTGCACCTGCTCCTCATCCATACGGAAGATACCACCATACGAATCGGCCGGCTTCTTGTGGCCGATAACGAAACAGTTGGAGAGCGATGCCACCTGGAAATTGTTACCGATACCCGTCATCGGACCACCCTGTGGGATGACGTAACGGAAATGGTCGAGCAACTCAAAAATCTCCTGCTTCGAGAGCGGATTCTCATACTTGCTCTCAATACGTTCGAGCTCGCTCGCCAGACGCTCGTGCATCTCCTCAGGCGACGACTCGTAGATGTTACCGAACGAGTCTTTCAGCGCATACTTACTCACCCATACGGTTGCGGCCAACTCATCACCACCGAAATAGATTTTCGACTTGGCGACAGCATCCGCATATTCAACCTTCTTTGGAACTTTGTTCATTTCAGTCTATATATTTATTTTTCGTATTTCGTCTTTACCGACAAGCAAAGGACAAAACAGCCCCATTTCAGGGGCTTGATTTTGTACTGCAAAATTACCGACTTACCGACAAAAAAACAACCTCTTTAAGCAGCTTTTTCGACAAGTTTTCAACATTTGCAAATAATCGCGCTTGTAGCGTCGCCAGAGGCACTTTTGCAATGCAACTTTTTTTTGCAGGTCGCTA
This sequence comes from Alistipes sp., assembly GCA_017654125.1. Taxonomy (GTDB): domain Bacteria; phylum Bacteroidota; class Bacteroidia; order Bacteroidales; family Rikenellaceae; genus Alistipes. The sequence continues at coordinate 13,688 of JAFNYX010000085.1, forward strand.
TTTTTGCACCGAATGCGGGTCGCGCAACGTAAGTTCAACTATGCGTCGAACAATCTTCGCACGTTGGCGATCATTAACAATATAGTAACGACGATTCGACTTTGCATCTTTCGTAAAGTCGGTCACCGATCTCTGACTAACCGTAACATATCCGCGAGGCGAAAGCGACGCATATCCACCATTCGGTTCGGCAGCGAACAACACAGCCGTAGGGTCCCACAACGGGCGGTTATACGGCATCTGTGCATAGTACTCAAAAGCCTCCACAAGCGGGTGATTTTCGGCATACTTAAAGCCTTTATACACAGTCGTGTACGGATAGAGTACCGACTTGCCGAGTATTACATCCGTAAAGTACATCGGTACAGGACACTCCTCGTAGAAACGAACAGCCGAGAAGTGGTCTTTGCGCACATTATACTCACCTTTTTCGCGCGTAAAGTCACCTGCCATAATCACAACCTTATCCACCTTGCGACGCATCAACTCCACGCCATCCAACGGCGAATACTCGTCGCCCTTCGAGTCCAACAGACGACGCATATTGGTAGAAAATCCCACAGCAACTACCGTCACGCTTCCATCCTCCTGCGAGGCAAGCAAGCGGCGAATAAGTTTATATCCATCAGGCACTGCATCCCAATCTTTCGTCGTATATTTATAGTTGTACTTACCGACTACATAGTCAGCATAATTGAGTCGTTCGTCTTCACACACATAACCCTCCTCCGGATACGTCTTAACAATACCGATCGGAATCTCCGGATGTCCATAGAGCGTATTCATCGCGTCGATAAACTTAACACTACCGCCCTCACGCTTGCTCGACACAACTCCGAGCAAATCAATACGCCCCTCGTCCACATACTTGTAGAGCATATCGAGTGCAACGACATCATCCACATCGTTACCCATATCGGTATCGAAGATAATCTTTACGGGTTTGGCCGCCGAAGCCGTCATCGTACAAGCAGCCACCATAACAATCGTGGCAAGCATCAAAAGCAAACTCTTTTTCATATTATTTATTGTTTTTTGTTTTTCGCTCTATTTTTTGCGTTTTTGCTCCGCACCGCACAAATTGTGGCACGACCCAACAAAGTTATAAAAGATTTTCGCTTTGCACAATATCATTTTTGCAAAAACTTACTACATTTGTCATATATTTTGTTTCATACCGCATAAAAAACTTTTGCATACGATGACGGCTCTCTATACCGATATTATATATGGACCTGTGCGTTCGCGCCGACTCGGGCTCTCGCTCGGCGTAAATCTGTTGCCACTGACGGCGAAGGTGTGCAGTTTCGACTGCATATATTGCGAATGCGGATGGAACGACGAGCATCGCGGTTCGCGCCGATTTAACCCACGCGAGCAGGTACGCGAAGCTCTCTCCGAGGCGTTGCAACGTATGCAGGCGGAGGGCGCACTACCCGATGTTATCACCTTTGCGGGCAACGGCGAGCCCACAATGCACCCCGATTTCGAGCAGATTATTGACGACACGCTCGCACTGCGCGATGCGCTTGCTCCGCAGGCAAAGGTCTCGGTATTGAGCAATGCCACCCAACTCCACCGCGAGGATGTTCGACGTGCTCTGTTGCGCATCGAC
>JAFNYX010000086.1 GCA_017654125.1 Alistipes sp.
CAACCGTGAGGAGTCTTGCGGTGGTCACTTCCGTTCTGAGCACCAGACAGAGGAGGGCGAGGCACTGCGTCACGACGAGGAGTTCGCATATGCTTCTGTATGGGAGTATAAGGGCGAGAATGAGGCTCCTGAACTCACTAAGGAGATGCTCGAATACGAGTTTACACACCGTGCTCAGCGTAACTACAAAGACTAATTTCTTGACGTTAAACTTTTAATAAAAACGAAATTATGAATTTCACATTAAAGATATGGCGTCAGAAAGACGCAAAATCGAAGGGTGCATTCAAAGAGTATCAGGTAAAGGACATTTCGTCTGACACCTCGTTCCTCGAAATGCTCGACATCCTCAATAACGACCTCGTACACAAAGGCGAGGAGCCGGTAGCATTCGACCACGACTGCCGCGAGGGTATCTGCGGTATGTGTTCGTTGCACATCAACGGTCACGCTCACGGTCCGTCGCAGGCGGTTACCACATGCCAGATCTACATGCGTCAGTTCAAAGATGGCCAGACAATCACCGTTGAGCCATGGCGTTCGGCAGCTTTCCCTGTAATCAAGGACCTCGTTGTTAATCGTGGTGCTTACGACCAGATTTTGCAGGCTGGCGGTTTCGTATCGGTACGTACCAACTCTGTTCCGGATGGTAATGCTATTCCGATTCCACAGGCAGATGCAGAGGAGTCGATGGATGCTGCGGCTTGCGTTGGTTGCGGTGCCTGTGCTGCGACATGTAAGAACGGTTCGGCAATGTTGTTTGTTGCTGCTCGTGTTTCGTCGCTCGCTAAGTTGCCTCAGGGTCGCGTAGAGGGCGCACGTCGTGCAAAGGCAATGGTTGCCAAGATGGACGAACTCGGCTTCGGTAACTGTACCAATACAGGTGCATGCCAGGCAGAGTGTCCGAAGTCTATTTCGATTGCTCACATCGCTCGTCTTAATCGCGAGTTCTTGTGTGCTAAATTGGAGGACTAAACCGATTGCGTCAAGGGTTAGCCCCTGATGCAACACGATAATCGGGGCTGTCCATAGCGGACAGTCCCGATTTTTTCGAAAAAAGAGATTTAACTTTTTATCCGAACGCGACTCTATAATTTAATTAAGAGACCGTAATAAAACACACATAACACTATCCGTCAGGGATGAAACCCAAACGCATCATACTCTTTTTGTTGGCAATCGTCTCGCTAATCGCTCCGCTGTCGGCACAACATAGCGCCACAGTGTCGGGTCGTCTGCTGGACTTCGACACGAACGACGGCGTGATTGCTGCTGTTATCGAGATGGCTCCAAAAGCCAATCCCGACAAAAAGAGATACACGACATCGGAATATGGCGGATATTTTAAGTTTTCGGGGGTACCGGAGGGCGAATACAAATGTGTAGCAACCTTCATCGGCTACGAAAACTACACGTTCGAATTTAAGTGTACGGGTATGCCGAAGGCTTTGGGCAATCTCATTATGCGCCTAAAGGCTATCGGTATTGATGCAGTAGTAAAGGAGGGTGTTTCAACACGAGCCGTAATGTTAGGTGACACATTGCGCTTCAACGCCGATGCCTTCAAAGTAGCGGTGGATGCCGAAGTGGAGACACTTCTGCGCAAGATGCCTGGCATCACTATTTCGGACGGAAAAATTGAGGCGCAAGGCGAAGAGGTTAAGCAGATATATGTCGATGGCGTAGAGTTCTTCGGCAGTAATATTCAGCAGGTTTTGCAGAGTATTCCAGCTCAGGCTGTCGAGCATATCGAGATATACAACCGACTCAGTGAAGCGGCACAAATTACAGGCGTGGACGACGGTGAAGGTGGTAAAGTAATCAATATCATTACGCGCCAAAGCATGAAACACAGCGCCTTCGGTAAGGTACACATCGGATACGGATACGAGCCGACTGCTTCGCCAGAAATTACGGCCAAACACAAATACACGGCAGGTGGTTCGGTAAACATCTTCAAAGACGATACGCGAGTGACGGTGATGGCGCTGGCCAATAACCTCAACAAGCAAAATCTGACGGATGACGATGTTGCAGTCAGCAATCATCAAAACAATTCGAACGCATCGCGTCAATTCTCAGTCAACTCGCAGCAAGGTGTTGCTTCGGCGGAGATTTTTGCACTGAATTACACCGACCGCTGGGGTGCGCGCCGACGCGCAAAGTTTGAGGGTAGCGTATTCTATAACCACATCAACGCCAAGAACGATTTCTATATAGACCGTTGGTATGACGAGTCGGTGGCAAAAAAGGACACTATTCACTACGACCAATTTGCAAATCCGAACAACCATTCGCTTAAATTCCGTGGACGATTGGATTGGCGCGTTGCCAAGCGACAAAAGCTCGTCCTCATTCCGACCCTCAACTACTACAACAACTCCTCCATCAATCGCGTAGATACCACATCGTTACGTTGGGGCGAATCGGGCTATCGTTGGATGCCGAGCGGCAACGACGGATGGAGCCACACGCTCTCGGGTGGAGTATATGCACAATATTCGTACAAATTCCTCAAACAAGGGCGTACGCTGATGGTCGTGGCAAGCGTGAACAGCAATCATAACGATGGCGACCGCGACTACTACTCGAATAACGGTAAGACAAGTAAAAAGAGCCCCGAGGAGGCAACAATCAAATATTCATACACGCGTAAATTGACCGATTCGCGCACAACAACAATCCGTGTACAGCCAACATTTCGCGAACGTTTGGGACGACACACGACACTCAACTTAACCTATCGCTGGCAAGCACAATTCCGCTCGCGTGATCTTCTCTCATACGCAACGGATGCCGACTATGTGATAGATACCGCACGCCTGAATCGCCGCTCGTCATCGTCGTTCGACGGCACATTTATATATCACCAAGCAGGCGTAGGATTCCGCTACGGCAAACAGCGCAATTGGTTTTCAATCAACCTGATGTATCAGAACTCGCGTCTATCTACACGCAATCTATGGAGCGATGAGGGCGCACGGTTACGCACATACCACTCGCCTATCTACAACGCCACGCTACAATGGTCGTTCGATGATCGGAATACGTTGCGTGTAAGCGCCAATTCAGAGGTTAAATCGCCTTCTCTTTGGTCGCTGATTGACGTATATGACGTCAGCAATTCGCAATATCTATCGCGAGGAAATCCCGACTTGCGACCATTTACCGAGCACAACTTCTTTGCTCGCTACACCAACACTTCCGTCGTGCATGGTACGACGTTTATGGTAATGGCCAAAGCACAACATATACAGAACTATATCGGTACGGATATCATCTATTCACCCGAAACAATTACGGTGGATGGCAAGAAATACAACCCTATTCAAGTTACGCGACCAATAAATCTCAACGGATATTGGTCGTACGAGGGACGTGCAAGCATAGGTTTTCCGATAAAGTGGCTCGGCTCGAATTTGAACATATCGCTCGGCGCAACATATTCGACAGTGCCAATACGTCTCAACGAGGCAAACGACATGATGAACAACCTCACCGCCTACTCGCAATGGACTCTCGGCAGCAACATCTCCGAAAAGGTCGATTTTACGATAGATTGGCGTGGCTCATACTCGACGAACCGTTCGTCGCTCGATGTGCTAAACAACGACTACTTCACACATCGCGCATCAGCAAACGTCAAGGTAGTATTACCTCTCGGCTTTACGCTCACCACATCCGCCATCTTCACACAATTCCTCGGTATAACCAACGGATACAACGACTCGTTTACACTATGGAACGCCTCCATCGGAAAAAAGGTATTACGCAACCTAGGAGAAATTGAGTTGTGCGTGAACGATATTCTGGGACAAAACACATCATTCTCACGTCACGTATGGGCCGGATATTCGCAAGTGAGATACAACACCACACCGGGGCGCACGTTCCTCGTGCGATTTACCTACAATCTGCGTTCGTTCGCATCACCGACACGCCGCATGAAGATACAGCGCGCATCGGGTATAGCAATCAATCGTTTCGACGAGATTGAACGCAAACTTGCAGCTCTTAAATTTTAAGACAACATTACGACAGGTTTTCAGCCGATTCGGTCGGTTTGGCAAAGTGACGCACGATACGTTCGGCACGGGCGCGACCCACTACCTCCGCAAGTTCATCGACTGATGCCGCACGGATTGCCTTCATCGTGCGGAAGTGGCGCAAAAGCTGTTGAATACTCTTTTCGCCAACACCCTCGATACTCTCCAATTCGCTATGCAAAAACGAGTTGCTGCGTTTTTGACGATGAAACGTGATTCCAAATCGGTGAGCCTCATCGCGCAAGTGGCAGATGACTTTCAACGGCTCGCCCGTACGACTCAAATAGTACGGCATCGAGTCGTTGGGATAATAGACCTCCTCCAATCGTTTGGCAAGACCGACAATCGGTATTTTATATTGCAAACCCAATTCACACAGAACGCCGTAGGCACTCGACAATTGGCCTTTACCGCCATCGACAACTATCAAATCGGGGAGTTCGGACCCCTCGGCTAACAAGCGCGTATAGCGACGCGTGATAATTTCGCGCATCGAAGCGAAATCGTCCGCACCAACGACAGTCTTGATATTGAAATGGCGATACTCCTTACGCGCAGGGCGGCCATCACGAAAGACGACGCACGATGCAACCGGGTTGGTGCCTTGCAGATTGGAGTTATCGAAGCACTCGATATAGCGAGGAGGCTTCGATAGACGCAACTCCTGACGCATCGCCTCCATCAAGCGGTCGGTATGGCGTTGCGGATTATGTATCTCCATGTTTTTCAGTCGCTCGGCGCGGAACGTGCGTGCACTACGCTCCGAAAACTCCAACAATTCACGACGTTCACCTCGTTTTGGCACAACAAACCGAACGTTCGGAAACAGCTCCTCGTAAGGCACTTCGGGAACAATGACTTCACCTGCAAGCGAGTCACCTACACTCTCGACAAAGTGTTGTATGCCGAGCGTTAGCATCTCGCGCGACGTACTCTCAATACCGGCCGAAATCAACACCGTATGAACGGCCACAACCTGACCGCCGCGCAAACGCACCATATTACAATAGGCCTCGTCACCATCGACAACTATCGAGAATGTATCGGCCTCCGTAATCTTTGCCGAAACAATCACCGAACGCGAACGATACTTTTCGAGAGCATCCAATTGCGACTTGAAGCGTTGAGCCTGCTCGAAACGCAACTCTTCTGCCGCGCGTCGCATCTGCTCCTCGATATAGCCTTTCACAGGGCGCAAGTCACCCTTCAAGACCGACACCGCCATTGCAATCATTGCAGCGTACTCCTCGGCCGACTGCGCACCGATACATGGCGCTTTGCAGTTGCCGATATGGTATTGCAGACAGGTCGTATAGCGACCTTTGTCAATATTCTCCTGCGAGAGATTGAACGCACATGTACGTAACGGTATCACCTCGCGAATAAACCCCAAAACCGCCTTCTGCGCTGCCACAGAGCCGTACGGACCAAAATATTGCGAGCCATCGCGCACCAAACGACGTGTAGAATTTATACGCGGAAACGGTTCGTTTTGCAACACAATCCACGGGTACGACTTATCGTCTTTGAGCAGAATGTTATAACGTGGTTGGAGCGACTTGATAAGCGAATTTTCGAGCAGCAGAGCATCCGTCTCGCTATCGACAACAATATATCGCAACGAGGCAATCTGACGCACCATGACACGCACTTTCGGCGAGTGGTCGCGACTCTGCACAAAGTAGGAAGAAACGCGACGACGTAGCGATTTTGCCTTGCCGACATATATCACCTCACCCTTGTCGTTGGAGAAGAGATAACAGCCAGGCGAGAGGGGTAATTCAGCAACCTGCTCTTTCAGTGATATATTTTTTACCTCGTCCACTTTTTATTACATAATAATATTGTTTTTTCAACTAATATGAGTATCTTTGCATCAATCACATATATATGTGAAAGCAAAGGTAGTACCCACTCTTACCGCAACGAAATTACAAAAATTAACAATAAAACCAAACTATGAAGAGAAATTTCCGTTTAATCGGGTGTTTTGTCGCATTCGCTATTGTCGCTTTTGGCACATCTTGCGTGGATGAAGAGTTCCGCATTGATGAAGTGTCGGGTGAAATCACCATCGCACAAGGCAAGACTTCGCTTCCGCTCGGCTATCTGCCGGAAAAGCGTCTGGGCGACCTCATCACCGCATCGAGTATCCAGAATTTGGTCGTATATCAAAATGGAGACTACGCTCTCGCATTTGAAGGCGCACCACAAGAGTTCAACATCAGCGGCATGCAGACATCGTTTGCAATTCCTCAGACAACAACCCAGATTACCATCGACTATCCAAACTTCGCTATTACGGAGCAGTCGGCCGTAATTAATGAGGATTTCAACGTCGGAGCGATTTTCAACGGCGCAGCAATTCCGAATATAGCAATTCCGATTCCTGCCGGCCACGAAATTACCGGCTTGAAAGAGGGTTCGCTCGACTACGACCTATCGTTCAACGTACCAAAACAGGTAGAGTGCATTCGCAAAATCTTCCTTAAACCCGATAACGAAAATGTGCCGGGTGCATCGATTCGTGTAAAGTTTAACCTCAACTCATTGGCTTCGATAAATGGAGGCGGTAAGGTAAGCGTGCGCCTCGAAGCGCCACAAGGCTACGAACTCTATGGCGAAGACTTAAAGCCACTCTCGGGCAACATCTATGCCATCAACGACCGCACATTTGCAGCAGGCCAACGTTCGGTAGAGTTCTGTGCCTACATTCGCAGTGTGGAGAATAACGCCACAATCGAGAACGGCAAACTTCATCTGCCAAGCGCCCTCAAATACCATATTTCGTATTCGATGACCACCCAAGCGGGTACGGTTACGCTCTCGGACGCACCATCACTCACCATTAACTCACACCTGCGTTACGACGATGCAGAGATTGAGTTGCTGTCGGTGGATTTGAATCAGGTGGGTGCGCCTATCGGCAAGACCATCAACGTAAAGAATATCCCATCGGAGGTTAAGAGCGTTAAGGGCGTGAACTTCACTGACCAAACCGTATTATGCGCATATATCGACGGTCTGGATTGGTTCCCAAAGAGCGTCTCGGATAAGGTATTTATCGAGATGACTATGCCGGAGTATTTCGAGTTCGAGTCGTTGAAACCGGGCATATATGACCCTACAACACGTCGTCTGCATGCAACGCTCACCGACCTGCAACGCTCATCAACAAACAAAGGTATCGAGTTGCGTCTGCGCAGCATATCGTTTAACGACGATGGTCTCATCCCGAACGATGGTGATATCGAAGTGGACTTTACGATTGATGCCAAGGCGGGTATTGCAAAGGGTACACGCGTAAGAGTTTCGGAGATTCTCTACAACAAAGACATCAAGTTGGAGGCAGGTATCGAGAAGGCGGAACTCTACGTCGAGAGTATCTCGGGCCGCATCGACTATACCTACGACGAGAATATGTCGATTAGTTTGGGCGACCTCTCCGACCTCGCATTGGACGTTACGAAGTTGGACGTATCACCGGTTCTTCGCTTTACGCTCAACAACGAATTTACAATTCCGGTTGTTGCGTCGGCTCGCCTTACGCCGATGAAGGGCACCACAGAGCAGACCAATAAAATCATCTCGCTTAACGATATCGCAATCAAGGCTGGCGTTATGGAAAACGGCACACCGAAGAGCGTGGCAACGAATATTATAATCGCCAAAGCGGATCGCAAAGCCGATTTCGATGGTCAGGACGTAATCTTCATCGAAGAGGATTTGAGCAAGGTATTCGAGGGCGAGATTCCGGACAAGGTAAACATCAGCTTCACGGTCAAGACCGATCCATCGCAGCTCTACACCTTCTACGCTGCACCGCAGTTCACCGAAAGCTACTCCTACGCGATTGATATTCCGCTCGAATTCGGTGCAGGCTTGGATTTGGCTTATTCGGACGAAGCAACCGGATTGCAGGATACAATGAAAGAATTGAGCGATATGAACTTGCGCGTTGGCGAAGTGAGTATCGACGCCGAAATCGGCAACTCGTCGCCTCTGGAACTTATGCTCGACGCCGAGTTTATCGACATTGAAGGCAATCGCACCAAAGATATTCAATTGGAAATCGACCCTGCGTCGGCAAAGATTGCCGGCTCGCCGGACGGCAAGAGTGTAAAGACAAGCATCGTAAAGATTGCTATCAAACGAAGTGGCAACAACACCTCGCTTGAACCATTGAAGAAGGTGGACGGCATCCGTTTCTCGTTGCGTGCAAAGAGTGCTGCAACAAGTGCGGTAGCTCTCAACACGGAGCAGACCATCTCGGCACGTCTGACGCTCAACGTCAATGGCGGCGTCAGTGTAGATATTAACGAACTTATCGCCGACTCGGAACAGGAATATGAATAACCCAAATAAGAGTAAACTGTTATGAAGAGATATTTAATACTTTTGGTCGCAACGCTCACGATATGGGGCGCAGCAACGGCGCAGATGCGCACAGCATACTTTATGGAGGGTTCATACTTCCGTACCGACATGAACCCGGCTCTGGCGCCGACTCGTGGCTATATCGCATTGCCTGGTATCGGTGGCGTGGGCTTAAACATCAACAACAACTTCCTCTCGGTGGACAATATGCTCTACAAGCGCGATGGACAGGTTGTTACGTTCCTCAACGAGCAGGTCTCGACCGAGGAGTTTATGAAAAAGATGCCGAAAATTGGTACACTCGGAGTGAATGCCGATGTGAATTTTATCAGCTTCGGAGCTCACACCAAACGGTTGTTCTGGAACTTCGGTCTTCGCCTGCGTTCGCAGAGCGATGTATCAATCAACAGCGATATGTTCTCGACATTGAAATCGCTCGGCAACGGTCGTCACGACTTTACGGGCACATCCGTCAACTCACTCAACTACATGGAGTTGGGCGTAGGTATTGCTGTTCCGATTAAGCAGATTGCAACCCTCGGTGTCCGCGTAAAGGGTTTGCTCGGCGTAGCGCATGCACAAGCAACGCTCAATAGCATGTACGCCAATGTCGATTCTCGCTCAGTAACCGGCTCGGTACGCGGCAATCTGCGTGCTGCGGGTGTTCCATTCCATTCGAATTACGAACCAGGCTCGGAAAATATCGGAGATATACTTCTTCCGGCATTCTCAAACGAATCATTAAGTACCGGAGATGTTATCAAACAGGTGCTCGGCAACATGAATAGCGGAGGTGTAGCAATCGACCTCGGAGCAGAAGTGCGTCTGTTAGACGACCGTCTTCGCGTATCGTTGGCCGTTACCGACCTCGGTTTTATCTATTGGGCAAAGGGTACGACTGCAACCGGCGAAATGACTGCCGATTTCTACTACAACGGCATTAACTTCGATTCGGGTGAGGCTGATGCCGATGGTTCGTTTGGAATGAAGCTCACCGACCCGGGCAATAAGGGCTACACCACGCGTCTGAACTGCACGCTCAACGCAGGTGTCGAGTACAACATTCTTAACAACCACATTGCATTCGGTCTGTTGTCGCACACCGAATTCCGCCCTTCGACCGTACTGACCGAGCTCACCGCATCGGTAAACTTCCGCATCGGTCGTTGGCTGACAACCACCCTTTCGCACACCTTCCTCAACCGTAACCGTCCGGGAATCTTCGGTTTCGCGCTCAACGTACACCCTACGGGCGTAAACCTCTTCCTCGGTGCAGACTTTATCGGTACGCAGTTTGCTAAGTACGATAACATACCAGTACCGCAATACATGAAGTCGATAAACGTATATGCGGGTTTGGGCTTCAACCTCGGACGTGCGAAGTACATGAAGAGCATGCAGAAGAATACCAAGAAGCATTAGAGCGACGATTAGCCGCTTTTGTGCAATCGCATAACACCAAACCGGGTGTCGGGAAATGACTCGACACCCGGTTTTGGTGTTTTCGTGCAATCGGTCGTAAAAATCTATCGACATACTCGTTTCGGCACGAAATATGCACGTTTCGTTATGCACGCGAAAGCGCAGTTACAATAAGTAACTCTTTTCATTATTATTTTTGGGGCAGGGGCGTTGCTTGACGCCCTTGTTTTTATGTTTCATAATGCTTGCAGACAACGTTTGCACCCGTAAGAGATGTTGCAAATGGTACATTTTGTGCGATTTTGGGATAGGCGAGCGCAACTCTAACCGAAAATTTTCTTTTTCCGTTTATTTGTATTATCTTTGTATGTTATATATACCCCTAAAATTAGATAAGAGAATATTAAGAGTAATAAGATATGTCAAAGAAAGTTGAAACAGAAGATATAATGGTAGATTTCGCTCCGGAGGTTCTCGACCGCAAGTACCAGACTATTCCGATTGTCACCTCGGGCGATGACGACACCATAGAGGAGGTTACGCTACCCGATGTATTGCCGATTCTGACACTGCGCAGTTCGGTTCTCTTCCCGGGAGCTATCACCCCGATTACCGTCGGTCGCGAAAAGAGTATCGCTTTGGTGCGCGCCGTAAATGCAGAGCAGGGCCTGCTCGGTGCCGTACTACAACGCAATGCAGAGATAGAGACCCCAACACCTGACGATATGTACCGCATCGGTACGGCTGCCCGCATTCTCAAAATCTTGGAGATGCCTAACGGAAATTTGACGGTCATCCTTTCCGGCTTGGAGAAGATAGAAATCGGTGAATACATATCAACTGAGCCATTCTTCAAGGCGAAAGTTACACCACTGCTAGATACGGCACCCGACAAGAACAACGTAGAGTTTGACGCACTTGTCGAGTCGATTCGCGACGTTGCACTCAATATCATCAATATCTCACCTTCGATTCCGAAGGAGGCTACATTCGCCATCAAGAATATCGATTCGAAGCGCGGCATCGTAAACTTCATCTGCTCGAATCTCGAATTTACGGACGACGACCGTCAGGCGTTGCTCGAAGCTCCGGGTCTATTGGCACGTTCGCGCAAGTTGCTCGAAATCCTGATTCGCGACCAACAGTTGCTCGAACTCAAACAGAGCATCCAAGAGAAGGTCAAGACCGAAATCGACAAACAGCAGCGTGACTACTATCTGCAACAGCAGATGCGTACCATTCAGCAGGAGTTGGGCGAGGGCGAAGACGACGACATCGAGCGTCTGCGCGAGGCAGCAAAGAAAAAGAAATGGAGCGAGGCAACAGCCAATCTCTTTGCCAAAGAGGTCGCCAAACTCGAACGACTGAATCCGGCTGTTGCCGAATATTCGGTACAGATGACCTATCTGCAACTGATGCTCGACCTACCGTGGGACGAGGTAACGAAGGATAATCTTGACCTCACGTGCGCACGCGAACAGTTGGATGCCGACCACTTCGGACTCGAAGAGGTAAAGGAGCGCATCTTGGAACATCTGGCCGTAATAAAGTTAAAGGGAGATTTGAAGTCGCCGATTCTCTGTCTGTATGGCCCTCCGGGAGTGGGAAAAACCTCGCTTGGAAAATCGGTCGCAACGGCTCTCGGTCGCAAGTTCGGGCGCATATCGCTCGGCGGTCTGCACGACGAGGCAGAGATTCGTGGCCACCGTCGCACGTATATAGGCGCAATGCCGGGTCGCGTCATAGAGACCATCAAGCGTTGCGGCTCGTCGAATCCGGTAATAATCCTCGATGAGGTGGACAAAATAACGGTCAGCAACCACGGCGATCCATCGTCGGCTCTGTTGGAGGTGCTCGACCCGGAGCAGAATACCACCTTCCACGACAACTATCTCGATACGGAGTACGATCTCTCGAAGGTGCTATTCATCGCAACAGCCAACGATATCGGCGCTATAAACCCAGCGTTGCGCGACCGTATGGAGTTGATAAACATTCCGGGATACATACTCGAAGACAAGGTTCAAATCGGTTTGAAGCACCTGATTGCAAAACAGTCGGAAGCACACGGCCTGAAAGAGGACGATATGGTAATTACGGCCGAGACCTTGCAGAAAATCATCTCTGAATATACGCGTGAATCGGGAGTTCGTGCGCTTGATAAGCACATCGCAAAGATTGCCCGTGCACGAGCAAAAAATATCGCATTCGAAGAGGAGTACTCGCCTGAGATTTCGGCGACAGATATCGAGAAGATTCTCGGCAAACCAAAGTATCTCAACGAAGAGTACGAAATCAAAGATATGGTCGGCGTCGTAACAGGATTGGCGTGGACCTCCGTCGGCGGAGATATTCTATATATCGAGTCGTTGCTCACACCGGGCAAGGGCAAGTTGTCGCTGACGGGTAACCTGGGTGACGTGATGAAGGAGTCGGCGACCATCGCTCACGAGTGGGTAATGGCTCACCACGAGGAGTTAGGTATCAACAAGGAACTCTTCGAAAAATTCGACCTCAATATTCACGTTCCGGAAGGTGCCATTCCAAAGGATGGACCATCGGCAGGTATCACGATGATTACCTCGATTGTCTCGACATATACGGGTCGCAAGGTGCGCGAGCGTATCGCAATGACCGGCGAGACAACACTACGCGGCAGAGTAACTCCTATCGGCGGAGTGAAGGAGAAGGTGCTCGCAGCAAAACGTGCGGGTATTCACACCATACTGCTTCCTGAGGAGAACCGCAAGGACGTTGAAGAGATTAAGCAAGAGTATGTCGCAGGGCTTACGTTCCACTACGTTCGCACTAACGACGAGGTACTCTCGCTGGCTCTTGAAAAATAGCAATCGACGATGAAGTTCATAGCAATCATTCCGGCACGATACGCCAGCACGCGTTTCCCCGCAAAGCCGCTCGCGATGCTCGGCGGAAAGCGTGTCATTGAGCGCGTCTATGAGCAAGTGGCAGGAGTCCTGGATGATGCTGTTGTAGCAACCGACGACAAGCGTATATATGACGCAGTTCGTGCTTTCGGCGGCAAGGTAGAGATGACATCGGTGTCGCATCGTAGTGGTACGGACCGTTGTTGGGAGGCGTATTGTAAGCAAGGCGGAGTGTTCGACGTTGTGGTGAATGTGCAGGGTGACGAACCATTTATCCAGCCATCGCAGTTGGAGGCACTGAAACACTGTTTCGAGAACCAAAATATTGATATTGCAACGCTCGTTAAGCCATTTACGGAGAGCGATGGTATAGATGCACTCGAAAATCCGAACTCACCCAAAGTTGTGCTTGATAATGAAGGTCGCGCAATATACTTTTCGCGTTCGGTCATTCCATACCTACGCGGTGTGGAGCGAGAGTGTTGGCTCACCGAGCATACCTTCTACAAGCATATCGGTATCTACGGTTTCCGTCGCGAGGTGCTGCGCGCCGTGACACAACTGCCGCAATCGCCGCTCGAAATAGCCGAGTCGCTCGAACAGTTGCGTTGGTTGGAGAACGGCTACAAAATCGGCGTAGGAATTTCGGATGTGGAGACCATCGGAATCGACACACCGGAAGATTTGGCACGCGCCGAAGAGTGGTTGAAAAGAATAGGATAAAAGAACAAACTAAAACAAAAAATACTACTAATACCGTCAAACCTATGAAAAAGAGAATTTTGGCAGTTATGATGTTGCTCATCGGCAGCATAAACGCATCGGCAGAGTGGAAAATCGCAGGCGACCATATTCGTACAGAGTGGGCCGAGAAGGTGTCGCCAGAGAACGTATTGTCGGAGTATCCGCGTCCGCAGGCAGTACGCGCCGAGTGGCAAAATCTCAACGGTTTGTGGAACTACGCAATTACCGAGCTGAACGCCGCAAAACCACAGGCATTCGATGGAGAAATACTCGTACCGTTTGCCATCGAGTCGGCTCTGTCGGGTGTGCAAAAGCCTCTGACCGAGAAGCAATTGTTGTGGTATGAGCGTGAATTTACCGTACCTACGAAATGGATGTCGCAACGCGTGATGCTCAACTTCGGTGCTGTGGATTGGAGTGCCGATGTTTATGTAAACGGAGTGCTCGTAGGCAGTCACACGGGCGGTTTCACGCCGTTCGGATGCGATATCACGAATGCGCTCAATAAGAAAGGCCCTCAGCAACTGACGGTGCGCGTATGGGACCCGACCGAGAAGGGTGAACAGCCGGTAGGCAAGCAGCTCACAAAGCGTGGAAATATTTGGTACACTCCGGTATCGGGTATTTGGCAAACTGTATGGATGGAGCCGCTTCCGAAGAGCAACCATATCGTAAAAATCGAGCCGAACTACTCGCTTTGCCGTAGCGAACTCCGCGTTCAGACCCTTTGCGCCAATAGCGAGGGTGTGATTACGGTCGAGGTGTTCGACGGAGCAGAGAAAGTGGCGGAGATATCGACTCCTTGCGGAGTAGAGGCAAAACTGCACATCCCGAATGCGAAGTTGTGGAGTCCCGATACGCCGACGCTATATACGATGAAAATATCGCTCACACAGAATGGCAAACTAATCGATAGCGTCGAGTCATATGCCGCGATGCGCGAGGTTGGCAAGGTGCGCGACGCAAACGGTCATCTGCGAGCAACTCTCAACGGTGAGCCAATATTCATGTATGGTCCGCTCGACCAGGGCTGGTGGCCTGACGGCTTATACACCGCACCGACCGACGAAGCACTCGCTTGGGATATCGAACTGACGAAGCGTCTCGGTTTTAACACTATTCGCAAGCACATCAAGGTTGAGCCGGCTCGCTGGTTCTACCACTGCGACCGTCTGGGCATGCTCGTATGGCAGGATATGCCGTCCGGCGAACAGGCAAGCAAAAACGACTACTCGTGGGCACGTCACCAAATCAACGGTGGTTCAGATACGAAACTCACCGAGGAGTTCAAACGCAACTACTACAAGGAGTGGGGCGAGATTATCGACTTCTGTCGCTTCTTCTCATCGGTTGTGGTTTGGGTGCCGTTCAACGAAGCATGGTCGCAATTCGACACCGAAAAGGTCGCCGAATGGACCTATACGCAGGACAATACCCGTCTTATAAATCCGGCCAGTGGTGGTAATCTGCGCGAGTGCGGCGACATCATGGATTGGCACAACTACCCTACACCTTGCATGGGTGTACACCATGCAGACTACATCCTGATGCTCGGCGAGTATGGCGGTATTGGTTTCCCGGTGAAAGACCACCTTTGGAATCCGGATATGCACAATTGGGGCTACGGCGGTAACCGCAAAAGTATGGAGGATGTAACCAAAACGTATGTGAAATACGCGGAGATGTTGCTGCCATTCCTACCACAAGGTATGTCGGGTGCAATCTATACTCAGACGACCGACGTGGAAGGTGAGGTGAACGGTTTCGTCACGTACGACCGCAAAGTGGTGAAGGTGGATGTACAGCGTATTCACGACATCAACAAGAAGGTTATCAACGCATTAGCAAAATAGCAAAGAGAGATGAAACCGATATTCATCGCTGGACCGTGCGTTATCGAATCGGCAGAGTTACTCGACACTGTTGCAGCAAAACTTTGCGAGATAAATGCATCGCTCGGCACCAATATCATCTTCAAGGCATCGTTCGACAAAGCCAATCGTACGTCGCTCTCCTCATATCGCGGAGTCGGCATCGAGCGCGGTTTACAAATGCTCGCCGATGTGCGTAGCAAGTACGGATTGCGACTGCTCACCGACATCCACGAAGCGTGGCAGGCTGCTCCTGCAAGCGAGGTCGTGGATGTGTTGCAGATTCCGGCATTCCTCTGCCGCCAGACCGATTTGTTGGTAGCGGCAGCCAAAACGGGACGCACGATAAACATTAAGAAGGGGCAGTTCCTTTCGGGCGCAGATATGCGCTATCCGTACGAAAAAGCAATCGAGTCGGGCGCATCGGAGGCGTGGCTTACGGAGCGCGGCAACTCGTTCGGATACAATAATCTGGTGGTCGATTTTCGCAATATACCCGATATGCTCAACATCGCACCACGCGTGATTATGGATTGTACGCATTCTGTTCAAAGACCGGGTGCAGCAGATGGCAAGACGGGTGGCAATCGCGAATTTGTGCCGGCTATGGCATTGGCAGCCAAAGCATTCGGAGCAAACGGATACTTTTTCGAGGTACATCCCGAACCGGATGCAGCACTCAGCGATGGTCCGAATATGTTACAGCTCGACGACTTGGAAAGCGTAATAAAAGTTCTCATATAAAACCGAGATATACACAAAAAACTATAAATCCAACAACCTTAAAAACCTAACAAAAATGGCATTTTTTGATTTTATGGCTCCACCGGCACACAAACCACTTTTGCCGGAAGAGAAGATTGACAAGGAGTACAAGTCGATGCGCCTAAAAGTATTCTTGGGCATCTACTTCGGCTATGCTGCCTACTACTTGGTACGCAAAAACCTGTCATTCGCAACCAGCGGAATGATTGAGGACAATCTCATCGACAAACCCGGTGCAGGTATCGCAATGGCCGGTATTCCGATTGCGTATGCAGTGAGTAAGTTCCTGATGGGTAGTCTCTCCGACCGTTCTGATGCACGCAAGTTTATGACCATCGGTTTGGTACTCTCTTCGTTGGTTATGATTCTTGCCGGCGTAGTTCCTTATCCTACCGGTGTGAATGGCAACTACTCGGTGACCGTCGGTCTGATGTTCGTATTTATGGCTCTGGCAGGTTGGTTGTCGGGTATGGGTTGGCCTCCATGCGGCCGTGTGATGTCGCAGTGGTTCTCGACCAACGAGCGCTCGTTCAAGATGTCGATTTGGAATACAGCACACAATATCGGCAACGGTACACTGGGACTGATTGTTATTGCAGGCATCGCTCTCTTCGGCGGAATGGGTATCGAGGAGTCGTGGCGAGCAGCATTCATCGCTCCGGCCGTTGTAGCTCTGTTCTTTGCAGGAATGTGTTGGTGGTTCATTCGTGACACTCCCGAATCGTGCGGTCTGCCGCCTATCGAGAAGTATCGCAACGACCATACTGGCGCAAAGGCAAAGAAGGGTGAGGAGCAAAAGATTCCGTTCAAGCGTCTGTTTATTGACTACATCTTCAAAAATCCGACTCTGTGGCTTATAGGTTTTGCCAACATCTTCGTATATTTCATCCGTTACGGTGTTGCAGACTGGTCGCCTATCTATTTGAACGAGGTGTGTGGTATGTCTTTGGAGGATAGTTCGTTGGCATACACCATTCGCGAATACTCCGGCATTGTCGGCACGGTACTTTGCGGTTGGATTTCGTCGAAATTCTTCCAGGGCCGTTGCGCTCCGGTAAACGTAATCTATATGCTGCTCGTTGCCCTCGGCGTATTGGCCTACTGGCAGGCATTGCCGTTGGCCGAAATGATGGCAATGGATGTAAAATATATCGTATATGGATCGCTTGCGCTTATCGGCGCGGCAATCTATGGCCCAGTGGCAATGATTTCCATTCAGGCGATTGCTATCGTTCCGAAGAATGCAGCAGGTACGGCCGCCGGATTTATGGGTCTGCTCGGCTATCTTGTGGGTGATGCCATCCTCTCGAAGATTGCATTCGGATACATTGCAGACAGTTCGCTCGGTTGGAACTTTACGTTTGTATGTTTCTTCGCGACCAGCATCATAGCAGCCGTAATTTGTGTGATTGCTTGGGGCAAAGAGAAGCGAATGATGGACGAGCGTTTGGCCGCTGCAAAAAGTGAGCAAAAATAAGACTAAATAATACTTATGTATAAATCTCTCGCAGAGTTTATAGAGCGATTAGAGAGTGCCGGTGAGTTGATTCGCATCGGCACTCCCGTTTCGAGCGATTGTGAGATTGCCGAAATTACCGACCGTATGGTCAAAAGTGAAGGCGGAGGCAAGGCTCTGCTGTTCGAACATACCGACCGCGAGTTTCCCGTCATTACAAACATGATGGGCTCCGAGCGAAGGATGGCTATGGCACTTGGAGTGGAGCGATTGGAGGAGATTTCAACGCTAATCGAACAACTCGTACGACAAGCCACATCGCCAAAGGACTCGCTTGGCGACAAATTGCGAATGTTACCACTGCTCGGTGAGGTTGCAAAGTGGTTTCCGCGCAAGTCGAAACGACGTGGCGCGTGTCAGCAGGTGGTGTTGACGGGAGAGGAGGCGTCGCTCGATCGACTGCCTATATTGCGAAGTCGCGCACTCGACGGTGGCCGATTCGTGACTCTGCCAATGGTTAATACTATCGACCCGGATACCGGCGTGCGTAATGTCGGAATGTATCGCATGCAGGTATTCGACGCACACACTACGGGCATGCATTGGCATCGCCACAAAACCGGTGCACGTCACTTCGAATCCTACAAACGTCGCGGAGAGCGGATGCCGGTCTCGGTGGCAATTGGTGGCGACCCCGTATACACGTACAGTGCAACGGCGCCGATGCCGGACAATCTGGATGAGTATCTGCTCGCAGGAATGTTGCGCCACAAACCGGTAGAGTTGGTAAAATGCATAACCAACGACATATACATTCCGGCGGATTGCGATTTCGTCATTGAAGGATATGTCGATGTGCATGAGGAGCCCGTAGTAGAGGGCGATTTCGGCGACCATACGGGATTCTTCTCTCTCACGGACCTCTATCCGAGATTCCACGTTACAGCCATCACACATCGTCGCGATGCCATATATCCGGCAACCGTTGTCGGCATTCCGCCACAAGAGGATGCCTACATATCGCAGGCAACCGAGCGTATATTTCTCGCTCCGATACGTCTCGTAATGCAACCCGAAATTATCGATATGACGATGCCCGTAGCCGGCACATCGCACAACATCGCTCTGCTCTCTATTGCCACACGCTACACAGGACAAGCGGTCAAAGTGGCGCAAGGTATGTGGAGCGCAGGACAGATGATGTTCAACAAATATCTCGTTCTCACGCCTGCCGACACACCTCTGCGCGACGCAAAAGCCATAGCGCGACTGATTCGCGAATGTAGCCCGAAGCGTGCTATCATTCGTGGCGAAGGCATATACGACGTACTCGACCACGCAACCGCTACGTGCGGTTATGGCGGTAAGATTGCGCTCGACCTGACAAGCGCAACGGAGCAAGAGTGGCGTACGCCGAAGATTGCAAACGAAGTCTCTCTGCCGAAGGGTATAGAACATAGTGCGGAGCTGCTCGACGAGTGGAGTGTATGGATGCTCTTCGCCGACAATGAAGCCGAGGTAAGGGTCGAAGAATTGGCTCGTACAAATGGTGTCGAGTGCAACTGCATCGCGCTGTTCGATGCTCGCGCAAAGGATTTGAGCGGAGAAGAGTTGTTGTGGCTCGCAGCTGCGAATACAGACCCTGCGCGCGATGTCGCACTTTCAAGCGACGAGAGTACGGTAATTGTGGACGCTCGACCAAAACACCCAGGCAAAGCAGGCAATCCTGCACGATTCCCGAATGTCGTGGTCTCCGACCCACAAACTATCGCGAAGGTCGACACACGTTGGCCAGAGTACGGATTAGGCGACTTCATCACTTCGCCATCGAAGCGTTACTGCCGACTGTTGCTCTCCGACAAGGCAGAATGGTAGAGAACCAGATGCCACACATAAAGCATACGAAATCGAGATGTACACACAACAGCAAATACGAGGTTTGGCAGCCATTACCGTAATGGTCATCATTATCGTTGCCCTGCTCTATATCGGCAAACCGCGCCTGCAAGAGTATCTCGCCGAGCGCGACCGAGTGCAGATGCAACCAACGCATGTTGAGCCGCAGAACGCATGTGACTCGTTGTTTGCATTCGACCCCAACACCGTAACCTACGAGGAGTTGCGAGCAATGGGGTTTGACAAACGTACGGCAGTCGGCATCATAAAGTATCGCACGATGGGCAAGGTTTTCTCCATAAAGGAGGATTTTGCCTTGTGCTATGGCGTTACGGATTCGATGTACACCCGTCTCAAACCATATATACGAATCGGCGAAAAGTTTGCGGCTCGACCAAAGCATGATAGTACGGCAATCTTCGCCCGACACACCACCGTCGAGCGACGTTTCGTGCCACGCCCATTTGAGCGATTTCGCATAGATACGGTCGGTGTGCAGTACCTGCGACGAATCGGTTTTTCGACCAGACAAGCACGCACCCTCATCGAGTATCGCAACCGTGCCGCAGAGGGCATCCGAGATATGGCAGAGCTGCGCGACTGCTACACGGTCAGCGAAGAGATGGCCGACTCACTCGAAGCATACATCATCTTTCCCGAACCAAAGCCATACGGAGGGTTGGTGGAGATAAATTCAGCCGATTCGGCAACCTTGCGTTCGGTGGCAGGCATAGGCGAAAAGAGTGTCGTTGCGATTATGGAGTATCGTCGTTTACTCGGCGGATTTTACTCAATTGAGCAAATTGCGGAGTTAAAATGCGTTACGAATGAAAATTTTGCACGAATATCGAAACAAATTTGCTGCGATAGTTGTGTTATTTCAAAAATTGATATTAACTTTGCATCCGCTTTTGAGTTGGAGCGTCATCCGTATATGACTCGAAGCGCTATAAAGAGAATTGTTGAATTACGCAAATCGAAAGGAGGCTGGAAGTCGTTCGAAGAGATGAAAGAGGATAAAATATTTGGCGCGGAGCAGGCAACTGCCATCGCACCCTATCTTCACTTTGGCGACATACCGCAAGGTTTCGAGATGCAGTAAGATAACACCCCCAAACCCGCCCGCGAGGAGTGCGGCAAGCGTAACGACCGAGTGTTCGAGTTCGCAAGAAAAACTCCTCGACAAACCAATAAACAGAAAAAACAACAAATTAAAAAAGTAGAATATTATGATTATTATGCCAGTTAAGGAGGGCGAAAACATCGAGCGCGCTCTCAAAAAGTTTAAGCGTAAATACGAGCGTACAGGTGTTTTGAAGGAGTTGCGTGCACGCCAGTACTTCACAAAACCGTCGATCGCAAAGCGCGAGAAGATGGCACACGCAATCTATGTAGAGAAGATGCACCGCGAGGATGCAGAGTAAACTCACTCGATAGCGTATAAAACAGAGGTGTCTTCTCATGTGGGAAGACGCCCTTTTTGTATAACCTTAAAACAAGAATAATTATGAGCAACACGAACAATGCAGCGGCAACAGTATGGGGTTTCGTAGTACTTGCACTCATCGCAATCGCTGTTATTCTCGGCTTGATGTTCGGCCTGCCGATGTATAATGTATGGCAGCAGGAGATGAGCGGACGTGCAGAGTTAGCAAAGGCAGAGCAGAATCGCCAAATCAAAATCGAAGAGGCAAAAGCAAACCTCGAAGCAGAGAAGCTAAATGCACAGGCAGAAATCGAGCGCGCGAAAGGTGCTGCGGAGGCGATTCGCATCGAGAACGGCTCGCTCACCTCGACCTATATTCAGTATCTGTGGGTACGCCAGCAGAACAACATTCCGGAGAAGGTAATCTACATACCGACCGAGGCAAATCTGCCGATTTTGGAGGCAAAAAAGTAATTTATGCGCATGATGAAGATTGCTGTTCCGACCGTGGATAACCACGTGGATGACCACTTCGGTCATTGCGACCATTATACTATTTTTACAATCGAGGATTGCTTGATCGTCGAGCGCACTACCCTGCCCTCACCACAAGGTTGCGGATGCAAATCGGGCGTCGCTACGACATTGGCAGAAATGGGTGTAAAGGTTATGTTAGCCGGCAATATGGGCGATGGTGCGAAACGCAAACTCGCCGAGAACGGCATTACCGTAATCAGAGGTTGCTCTGGCGATATTGATGCGTTGGTGGAGCGTTACCTCGCAGGTGAAATAGACGATTCGGGCGAAAGTTGCTCGGCACATGGAGCAGACCACGAATGTGCGCACTCGTCACACTCACACGATGGCGGATTCGGCGGTTCGCAATTTACATACATACCTAAAAAATAAGCAACACTCAAAGTTATTCCAAAACAATAATGGCTGTCGAAGATATTTCGACAGCCATTATTCGCTATACGCACAATTGCTACTCCTCGCGCATGACACGATTTTGATGATTGATACTCTCGATATGGATGGCTTCGAGCACAGTTGCAACAAACTCCGCACTCAAACCATGTTTGGTGGCTGTGGCCTGTACACGCGCGACAACCTCATTCCAACGGTTCGATTGGAGAATCATCACATTATTCTCGCGTTTGATACGACCGATATTATCAGCCGCTAACATACGACGCGCAAGCAGGTCAAAAACCTCATTATCCAAACGATCAATCATACCTCGCAATTCGTCAATCGAATTTTGGTAAGCTACCGATTGTGACTCAGTGGCACGCCACTGAATACGGTCGAGCATTGCCGAGAGGGCATCGGGTGTAATCTGTTGCGAAGCATCGCTCCACGCCGTATCAGGCGAGCAGTGACTCTCCATCATCACACCATTAAAGTCCAAATCGGCGGCTTGTTGCGCGACATCAAACAGACGCACGCGATTACCGCAAATGTGCGACGGGTCACAGAACATCGGCAACTCCGGCATACGACGTTTGGCTTCGAGCGGAATGTGCCACATCGGCGAATTGCGATACTCTTTGACTCCGTAACCAGAAAAACCACGATGAATCAGACCGATATTCTTAATATCACACTTTTGCAGACGCTCGACAGCACCAATCCACAATTCGAGGTCAGCGCTCATCGGATTCTTCACCAACACCGGTTTTTCCGTACCGCGCAACGCCTCGGCAACCTCCTGCGTACTGAACGGATTGGAAGTCGTACGTGCGCCCAGCCACAATATATCAATATCGAACTTCAATGCGCTCTCGACGTGGCGTGCATTTGCCACTTCGACCGCTATCGGCAACCCGGTCTGCTCTCTTGCCTCAACCAACCAAGGCAACGCCTCGACTCCCATGCCCTCGAACATTCCCGGTTTGGTACGTGGTTTCCAAACGCCAGCACGTAGCACATCAACCTTTCCCGTTGCAGCCAAGGCGCACATCGTAGAGAGTGTCTGCTCGCGAGTCTCCGCACTACACGGGCCCGCAATGATGAGCGGTTTACGCGATTTTATATCCAATGCCATAATCTTCTAATGTTTATTACCCTGTAAAACCTTTCTGATATCGTTTGCACGCGTAATGATGCGGCGCAATTCATCGCGATCGTCCCTCTCCAACGCTTTGCGGAAGAGTTGCAACTGATGGATATATTCGCGCAACACATCAAGCACGTTATACTTATTCTGCATAAAAATCGGAATCCACGTATCGGCCGCACTCTTCGCCAAACGCACCGTACTATCAAAACCGCCACCCGCAAGATTGAAGATTGTATCCACCTCGCGCTCCTTCTCCAACACGGTGGTCGAAAGCACAAACGACGTGATGTGCGAAATGTGGCTGACGTATGCCGCATGGGTATCATGCTCCTCTGCGGACATCTCCATCACAAACATTCCGAGACGTTGATATATTTCCGTTACGCTCTGCACAACCTCCCTATCGGTACGCTCCGTTTCACACAGCACAACATTACGCCCTGCAAACGAATCGGCCGTCGCCGCCTCCGGGCCGCTATACTCCGTACCCCACATAGGGTGCGTGGCAATAAAACGACCACGAGCCGGATGCTGGCTGATCACCTCGCACAACTCCTCTTTCGTCGAACCAACGTCCATCACCCACTGCGTAGGCGAGATGCGGTTGAGCAACTTTATAGCCATCTGAGGAACAGCATCGACCGGAATGGCAAGCACAACACAATCGCTATCGATGGTCGCCTCCGAAAAGGGTACAATCTCGTCCACAATACCGAGCGCAATAGCCGTTTCGGCATGTTTCGGATTACTATCCACACCGCGCACATACTCAACCATACCGCAACGACGCATAGCAAGCGCCATCGAACCGCCAATCAAGCCCAAACCTATAATCGTAACCTTCATATATACTCGTCGTTTTATTGCTGTTTTACTATTTCGAGAACCTCCAAAAGCGTCTGCTGTGAGGCACACAGACTCAATCGCATATATCGCTCGCCGGCACTGCCAAAGATACCGCCCGGCGTAAGGAAGATGCCCTTCTCATAGAGCAAGCGGTCGCAACACTCGTAACAAGTCTCACCTTGTGGCAATTCGCCCCACAGGAACAAACCCGCCTGATGCGGCGCATAGCGAAGACCTAACGCATCGAAAATCGCCTCACCGATACGTTCACGAGCGCGATACTCGGCATTCTGCGCCTCGTACCACTCGTCGCCCAACGATAGAGCCGTCGCTGCGGCAAGTTGCAACGGAAGGAACATTCCCGAATCCATATTGCTTTTGAATCGCATAATTTCGGCAATGCGTTCTGCATCAGCTGCGAGCATACCAACACGCCAACCAGCCATATTATGGCTCTTACTGAGCGAATTGAGTTCCATTGCAACCTCACTAGCACCTTCGACCTGCAACACACTAACCGGACAAGCGTTACGAATAAAGCCATACGGATTGTCGTTGAGCAGCAGGATGCGGTGCGTACGACAAAAATCGACCACGTGGCGCAAATCGTCGAGCGAAGCAACTGCTCCGGTCGGCATGTGCGGATAGTTGATAATCATCATCTTTACCCCTTCGATCGGAAGCATATCCAACTGTGGCAACCATCCCCCATCGGCACTCAACTCATAGGCAACCGGCTCACCACCAGATAGGCGTACAGCCGAGGTATAGGTCGGATACCCCGGATTGGGAATCAGCACCTTATCTCCTGCTCGCAAATAGGTCATACATACGTGCATAATACCCTCTTTCGAGCCGATAAGCGGCAGCACCTCACGATTGGCATCCAGCTTAACACCAAAACGCTCGCCATACCAACGAACAAATGCCTCTCGCAGCGCAGGTGCACCCTTATAGGATTGGTAGCCGTGCGTAGTTGTACGTGCCGACTCCTCGGCAAGTCGCTGCACAACACTCGGATGCGGCGGCATATCCGGGCTACCGATACCAAGCGAGATGATGCGTCGGCCTTGCGCACGCAACTCGTCTATCTCGCGCAACTTACGCGAAAAATAGTACTCACCCACCCCCTCCAAACGCTCCGAAAGCGAGGGCTGAAATTTATGCGGTTCGTTCATCGTTCTTTTGCCTTAAAAAATGTTATCCATCGCATCATTATAGATACCGTAAACGTGTACCTCAACACCATTTGCACGCATCTGTTCGACCGCTAATCGAAACTGCTCGACACATTCGAAGCGCATATCAACGTGGAACATATAGTGCCACGGCTCGGTCGGAATCGGATACGACTGCAATTTTGTCATATTGATACCACACCCCTCAATTGCGCCCAACGTACGATATAAAGAGCCACTGCGGTGGTGAATGTTAAAATAGAGCGACGCCTTATTTCCGGTCGTCACCGACATCTCCGGCACATAACTACTGCGGTCGCACGCCTCCAACACGAGGAAACGAGTATAGTTATTGCGTATGGTATGAATGTCGTGAGCGACGATATCCAAATCGAATAGTTCCGCGGCGAGCGAACTTGCAATGGCGGCCGTATGGCGCGAGCCACTCTTTTGCAACTGCGCTGCACTGAGAGCCGTATCGGCACTCTCAACCAAACGCCAACTATGAGTATCCAAAAACTCGGCACACTGCAACAGAGCCATTTGGTGCGACTCAACCTCACGAATATCCTCCAACGTCACACCGCGATTGACCATCAGATTTTGGCGGATTTGCAAGCATATTTCGCCAGAAACGCAGACGTTACCACTTTGCAAAATATTATAATTGGGCAGAATCGAGCCGGCTATCGAATTTTCGATTGCCATCACACCGTAATCCACCTCTCCGCACTCGACTACGCGTGCTACGTCACGAAACGTATCACAAGCCCTAACCTCGACATCGGCACCCTCGTATCGACGTGCGGCAATATGGTGAAAACTACCCTCGTAACCCTGTATTGCTACTCTCTTCATTATTACTACCTCACTATGCGATCTCCCAAGTCATTAAATACAGACAGCCGCCTCCAAAAATTGAAGCGGCTGCCGAAAACTCGATTTTTTGATTACTGCAAACGTATTACCGCTTCTCTAAATTTTCGTTAAAGAAGTAAAAATAATAGCAACCAAAAAATCGTCTCTTGTTCATCGCTGAATCAATAAAATGGTATATCTGACTACAAATATAGCAAATCTTTTGTTATAAATGCATCGTAACCTACATTTTTATCGATAATTTCCCATAAAAGCTCCTTGGACAACCGCTCTTATCGCAGAAAATCCTCGAAATAATCGGTCACCTTATGCATAAGATGCACGCGATGCTTGCCTCGCACGTTATGTTGCGCGCGCGGATAAGGGAAGTAGTCCACTGGCACGTTTGCCTTGATGCACTCCTGCACAAAATTGAGCGAGTGTTGCCACAACACTACATCATCTACCGCGCCCTGACAAATCAGCAATCGACCACGCAAGTCCTTCGCTCGTGGCAACAATGAAGTTGCTGCAAAGCCATTGGCGTTAGTCGCCTCGGTTTCCATATATCGTTCGCCATACATCACCTCGTACCACTTCCAATCAATCACCGGACCACCGGCAACACCAACCTTAAAGACATCGGGATAGTTCACCATAAGCGAGATAGTCATAAAACCACCATACGACCAACCGTGTACGCCGATACGCTCCGTATCGACCCACTCGTGCGACATCAGCCAGCGCATACCCGCCATCTGATCCTCCATCTCACACACTCCGCATCGACCGTGAATTGCACGCTCGAACTCCGCGCCACGATTCTGCGTTCCTCGGTTATCCATCACAAAAACAACCCAACCACGCTGCGCCATATACATCTCCCAACGACGCAGTTGCGCCTGGAACGAATTGCGCACCATTTGCGAATGAGGGCCACCATAGACGTACAGAATTACGGGATACTTCTTCGCCGGATCGAAATCGAGCGGTTTGATAAGGCGGTAGTAGTTATCGTATTTACCGTCGGCACTACGCACCGTACCCAACTCAATAGGCGCAAAGTTGAACTCCGCAGCCGGATTTTCGGCACGAAACACCTCGCGATACACCTTTCCGTCGGTCGTGCCGACAGCCACAACTCGTGGTACATCAAGCGACGAGTAGTTATCCGAGAACAAACGAGCATCGGTAGAAAGCGAACAGGTGTGCCAACCCTCATCACGCGTGAGTTGCTGTACGCGGCCCGTACGCAAATCCTTACGCATCAGATGGCGCTCGACGGGTGACTGCTCGGCCGAATAGTAATATACGGCGCGCTCGCACTGACCCACATACTCCACATCGGCATCAACCTTCGTAAGGCGAGTCAGCGTATCATCCGCAAGCGAATAGAGATATAGGTTGCGATAACCATCGCGGTTGTTGGTCGTATAGATAAACTTCGACGCATCACCACGCAGAAAGTAGAGCGGATATTGTGGTTCAACAAAGCGATCGTCGTGCTCGGTTAGCAACGTCTTAATAAACGCTCCGCTCGTCGCATCATATAGATTCAGATGCATATTCTTCTGCGCGCGATCGAGCACCTGTGCATAGATACGCTCCGAGTCGGGCGACCAAGTGAGATTGGTAATGTATCGTTCCTCGTCGAAATCCGTAACATTCAGATATACACTCTCGCCCGTCTCGACATTATATACACCCACCTCAATACGCTCCGAAGGCATACCGTTCATCGGGTACTTTATTTCGAAAAGTGAACCCGTTCGTGTGGTGATATCGAGCAGCGGGAAGGTCGTAACACGCGACTCGTCTTTCTTATAAAACGCCAAACGACGGCCATCGGGCGAAGGGAAAAGACCGCCCGAAATACCAAACTCGTTACGCGAAACAGTTGCTCCGCAGACAATGTTTTTATCCTCAAAGTCTGTCACACGACGCTCCGAGCCATCCGCCTCAACCCAAACGATATTGTTCTCTCGCAGTTCGGCATGTGCCACTTTCGATACTGGTTGCGGTGGCTCCACTTTGCGCACTTTACCCGTTCGCACATCAATGGCCTGCCACTCGCCCTCCGGCGTGCAATGCAGATATTCGCCCTTTGCACATGCGTCGTTCCATTCGATATGATAGTTCTTAGGTACGAGATCGTGGTTAAGAATCGCATCCTCCATCGTAAGCAGACGCCTACCCTCTGCCGCATCTACGCCAAACGCCGTCGCGAAGCACAACAACGTAGCAAACACCATTCGCAAGAAATTCATTTAGAAGAGATATTTTTCGGTTTTCACTCGCTTAATAAGTCGTTCCACATCGCACCATGCCTCTTCGCCGAGCGTCGTACCGACTACCTCGATAACCTTACCCGCCGTAATGGCTCCGATTGTTCCGCATTGGCGCAATGTGAGTCCCTCGCAGAGACCGTGCATAAATCCGGCAGCATAAAAGTCGCCCGCACCAGTCGTATCGACACGTTTGGCGGCCGCCATAATACCTACGTGGATTACCTCCGCTCCATGTTTGATGAGCGCACCCTTCATGCCGATTTTCACCACTGCCAACTCACACATCTCCGAGATGTGTTGCAGTGCGTTGATCGGTTCCGATTCGCCAGAAAAGACCTTTGCCTCATCCTCATTGGCAAAGACGATATCGACATATTCACGCGTAATACGACGCAGGAAGTCGCGATTCTCCTCCACAACATTAAAGCTTGCAAGGTCGATGGCAACCTTCAATCCTCGCCCCTTTGCCGTACGCATAGCCGACTCGATGAGCGAATGGTCCTGTACCAGATAGCCCTCGATATAGAGACAGTCGTAACCGTCGAAAATCTCTGCCGAAATCTCCTCCGCACGCAACTCCATAGCAGCACCGAGATGTGTCAACATCGTACGCTCGCCATCGGGCGAAACAAGCGACACGCACTTTCCGGAACGATGATCACCACGGAAGATGGTCGGAGCAATGCCGAGATTCTGCAATGCCTGCTCGAAAAAGTCACCCGTCGTATCGCGACCGACCTTACCTATAAAGCCGACCTGCGTACCAAGGCGAGCCATTGCTCTAATCGTATTATCGGCCGAACCACCCAGCGAGAGCGAGTACGGAAAACCTGCTACGGATTTTGAGATTTTGGATTGCAATGCGCTATCGACAAGC
Source organism: Alistipes sp. (assembly GCA_017654125.1). Lineage (GTDB taxonomy): Bacteria > Bacteroidota > Bacteroidia > Bacteroidales > Rikenellaceae > Alistipes. The sequence goes on from JAFNYX010000086.1 coordinate 29,001, forward strand.
GACATTGAGCCCCTTGCGATGCCGAACTCTTCGAGAACGGCATCCGATTTCAAATTTACAAGCATATCGGTCAGGGCATTGCCGATACCTATAACTTTCTTCATATGGTTGGGTTTTATATTCTTCGTTTCACTGTGTACTCTCTTATATTGAGAGAATTTTCACAAGTTCGATATTGCTGCTGCGTACAGACTTCGTATGACTCAACGCTTGTGTAAATGGAACATAGACTGTATCTCCATTACGCACGCCGACCATCACGTTACGCTGACCCTCTTTCAGAGCCTCGATAGCTGCCGCGCCCAGACGCGATGCGAGGATACGGTCGGCGGCCGTCGGAGAACCACCTCGTTGCAGATGGCCAAGAATCGTAACACGTGCATCGTACTGCGGAAACTCCTCCTCGACACGCTTTGCCAGACCCATTGCACCACCCGTAGCAGGATTTTCCGCCACGAGAACAATAGCTGAATTCTTGCTCTTGCGAAAGCCGTTGTCAATAAGTGTTTTCAGTTGGTCGGCACCTGTCTCCGCCTCCGGAATAATCGCGGCCTCAGCACCCGTAGCTATTGCACCATTGAGTGCAAGATAGCCCGCCGTATGGCCCATTACCTCGACAAAGAAGAGTCGCTCGTGCGAAGTTGCCGTATCGCGCAACTTATCCACCGCGTCGGTTATTGTATTGAGGGCCGTATCGTAGCCAATGGTCGCATCCGTACCCGAAAGGTCGTTGTCGATGGTACCCGGCAGACCGACAATCGGCACATCGAACTCCTCGGCAAACGTACGCGCTCCGGTAATCGTGCCGTCACCGCCAATTACCACCAACGCATCAATTTCTTCGCGCTGCATAGTCTCGTACGCCGTACGACGACCTTCTTTCGTTTTAAACTCCGAACAACGTGCCGTTTTGAGGATTGTTCCTCCTCGCTGAATAATATTGCTCACGCTCTCCGAACGAAATTCGACAATCTCGCCCGTAATAAGCCCTTTATAGCCACGCATCACGCCCTTCACACGCCATCCATTATAGAATGCCGTACGCGTCACGGCTCGAATTGCCGCATTCATACCCGGAGCATCACCGCCCGAGGTAAGTATTGCTATACATTTAATTGTTCCCATACAATTACACTTATATGCAAATATCGTTCAAAGGTACGAATAATCGTGCGATATTCAAAGACACAACACACAAAAAAGGAGCGCTCCCTCATTTGCCTACGCTACAAGCAACCACACACCCCAACCAACCATAAACAAAAAATTGCCCCGTACGAAGCGACTTCGCACGGGGACTTTCGATTGCTTATGATGTGTGTGGTACTCTATTTGTCGATATTCACAGCATCGGACGCATTGAGCAATCGGTTGTACTCCAACGAATCAATCGGCTCGTCGAAACCCGCCGCACTGCGTTCCAAATTCTCTCGCAAATCATCCCAATCAGCATCAGTTTTCAAGATGCGTGTAATCTCGCTATCCTGCATACTGCTTATAGACTCTACTCCTGCAAGCATCGTGCCGAAAACAAGAATTAGCCACACGACGAACGACGAGATAAGCACCCACCATCGCGGACGACGACCACGCAACAGCACGACGAATAGATAGATGAGTATCAGTGTAGGAATCAACACGATAGCCATGCCGAGCAATGGAAAGGCATACCCAAACTCGGAGAGAAGCGTTGTCAGTGAACCAAGATTGCCAAACTGCACATGGTCGGTAAACACCCCGAACGGAATGCACACCATACAGAGCAACAACGAGACGCACACCATAACCAACGGAAATATCAGCAGTGCCACAAAGACTTTTATTAACACCACCGCAATACGACCCAACGTTGCAACGAACGATGCAATGCTCGATTGTGCGCGCTGCTCGGGTGTTGCAGTCTGACGGTCGGCAATAGTCTTGGCAGTTACAGGGTTGCCCTCCGCTTCGAGTTTCTGACGCGCCGACTGCGCCGCCGGCACAACAAACCACATGATGATATACAAAAGGGAGAAAAGTCCGAAGAGGTTTTGCGCCGTCATCGACAACCAACTATAATTATGTACGAATAGCGCCACAAGCAGCGGCACTAAGAAGAGTAGGCGGATAATCGAAGGGTCGATATTGAAATAGCGGCCCAGACCCGCACATACACCTCCGAGTTTAGCCCCCTCCGTATCGCGATACAGGCGGCGCGGAATACGCTGCTCGGGCGAGATGCGCTCCTCGGTCTGCGCCTCACCGGAGATATCCTCCGCCGAACCGAGCTGTGCAATAATGTTTTCGACAAGAGGCAGTGCGACCGTTTGTTGCGGATAGCTCTGTGCCGAAAGAATCAGTTCGGCGATACGTGCCTCAATGTCAGCGATAATCTCCGCGCAATCCGGATTGTCGGCATAAGCCTTTTTCAGCGACGAAAGGTAGGCTTCGAGGCGGGTATATGCGCCGAGTTCTAACGTGAAGGCGATACCCGATATGCTGCATTTTTTGATTTCGTTCATATTGCTCTACATTTTTTTGATTGAACTTGCACCTGTCATACTCTTTACATCTACGGCACAATCACCCTTATAGCGAACGGTCGAAGCCGACGAAGCGGAGACTGCGAGCGTGTGTGCACACTCGACCGTCACAGACGAAGCTCCGCTCACATCCAGCAGGCCGGCGTCGCAACGTGCCGTTGCGCTCGATGCGCTTGTCACTTCCAAGTCAAGCATCGCCACCGACATCTCTTCAATGCGAATGGTCGAAGCCCCACTCACCTCAATTTCCGCACGTGCCGCAATCACACCCTCGCACTTCAAAGTCGAAGCACCGCTCACTTCGGCATCCAACTCGCGACTCTGTGCCTCCAAACGAAGAGTCGAAGCACCCGACAGTTCGGCTGAAACTTTATCGGCGATGGTCGAGAGCGAAACTCTCGATGCACCACTTGCCTCAACATCCAGCTCCGCACCGGCAAGCGTCGGCTTGACGTTTACGGTCGATGCTCCGCGAGCCGTAATTTCGCTAATTCGGCCATTATTCGGCACATAAATCTCGACAACGCAGCCAGGGATATTTCGTCTGCCAAAACTATTCGGAAAGCGGAACGAGGCATGCAGCGTATGGTCGCTAACGAAAAGTGTAACGTATTCGAGCAACTGTCGAGGTGCGCGAATGATAATATTGCCCGATGTTCGCTCCTCGACAATGAGTCGAATTGCGCCCGAGACCTCAATCTCATCGAAAACCATACGGCTACTGCGCGGCTCCATCACGATATCGCCAAAACCGCGGTCGGCAATAAAAAATCGATTGTCCTCGCGACACGATGCATCAACCGTTACGACGGAGAGCATCGCCACTAATAATAGATATATACGTTTCATGATTGGTCTATTCGTGTGTGTTATTTGTGACGTATTGCGCTAATCTGTTCGACGAGCGTCTCCCACGCCTCGTCGAGCGAGGCAAGATAGTCGCGACCGGCATCGGTCAGCGTGTAGTATTTACGAGGCGGGCCTTGTGGCGACTCTTCCCAACGATATGTGAGGTATCCCGCATTCTTCATTCGCGTAAGAATCGGATAGAGCGTACCCTCGACCACTATCATTTCGGCACGTTTCATTTCGGCGATAATAGCCGGAGCGTACGAATCGCCCGATGCGAGAATTGCCAACACGCAATAGTCCATAACCCCCTTACGCATCTGCACTTTTACATTTTCGTCTTTCATACCTTTTATATATTATCCGTTTCCATTATCAGACTACTCCTCCGGAATCACAATCCACAAGATGATATAAATCCAAAGCGACATACCGCCAAAGAGGATTAATAACAGCGTTACAAGGCGCAAAATCGTGGCATCTATACCGAGAAACTCCGCCAAACCGCCACACACACCTGCAACCGAGCGATTGATGCGCGAACGACGAATGGCACGCCACTCACGACGAGACCGGCGAGCCGACGTCTCGTAAGCATTGCCACAAGCAGGACCGAAATCCTCCGGTGCACCCATACGCGCAATCGCAGCCTCTACCATAGCAATCGAGACAACCATACGCTGCGACGAAAGCCCCTCGTGAAATATATCAGCAAAGCGCATTTCGATATCCGCCATCACCTCGTCTGCGTTTTCGGCAATGCGTGAACGAACATCTGCCAAGTAGCCGGAGAGGCGGCGATATGCATCCATATCAAGCGCAAATGACTGATTACCAATAGATACATTAATTACCTCTTTCATAATTCCTATACTTTTATTTGGGTTTTAACTATTTTACTGATGCAAATATAAGACAAAATACAGTACTATGCAATAAAAAGTACTAAAATTTTTACAAAAAAGTTAGAGCAGTAAAAAAAAACAACATCCCGACCTGCCATATATAAGCAAGTCGGGATATTTATTATATATGTTTATGCGCGTGGGCGCGAGCGGCTACAACTTACCGAGAAGATACGCGCGCAGGTCGCTCCAACGATAATAGACACCGCACGTCGGTTTGCCTACTGCCGCATCGAGCACCTGTTCGCGCTCGTTGTGGAGCACCTTGACAAGCACATCACCCTGCTTATTACGATAGAATACGAGCTGTATGTTGGCAGCCATCGGCGTAACGCAGTTGCACTGCCAATAGCGGCTCACATTCTCGAAATCGTCCGTTACGATACGGCCACACTCAATACCGAGCATTGCCACCAACGGGATAACATTCACATCGTGAGCAAAACGAAGCGTTGCCTGTTCGCCACCCGTAGCGATAACACGGTCGGCCGTCTCGATAATGTTGCGCACGAGCGGTTTGCTACCCGACAAAACAGCCTCGGCAAACGGTTTCGACGGACCCGTAAGCGCGTAACGACGGATATTCGATGCACGCCATGCGGCTGCAAGCTCCTCCTCGGTAAAGAGGTACGAGTGCGGATTGACGCCGACGTGAGGGGTCGAGCCGAAGATGGCATTCGACAGATAGGCTTCGAACATAAAATCGTTGGTACTTTTGATGGAGGCGGCAACCTTCGAGCCCTCGCGGAACAGACGTTTCATAAATGCACGCTGGTCGGGCATATAGGCGCGACGCAGGGAATCGCTATACGGTTGCGAGGTATGCTTTACGCTGTTCAGACCGGCATACGCCTTCAAATAGCTGTTCGACTCGCTCGACTCGACACGAATATCGAGTTTCGGGTCAAGACGCACAAACTCCGTAACGGCTGCCGACATCGAGAGAATACAGCGCGGAACGATGGTCGAACGGCAATCGATAAAGCACTTGCGGCCGGACTTGGTCGAGAACACCTCCGGGAAGTTGTGATACATTCGACGCGCAATACCGCGATGCTGCTCGGCACCGAGTGGAGACAACTCTCCGGCACGACCCTTTGCATCCTCTGCTGCCTTGCTCCAATCGGCATAGTAACGCTCGCCGAGTTCCGTCAATTCGCCCGCCTCGTGAGCGCGACGCAGTACATCGAGCTGCCCCTCGTACGACGCAGCCGATGCGTGCCAACGAGAGCCATGACGGCTCAAATGGCTGATATAAAACGGCTTATAACCCTTTGGAGCGGGTGTAAGCTCGCCGATATTCTCAACCGGATACGGGCGATAGAGTTCAAAACCATACTGCGGGTCCAAGTTTTTAATTTCCGCTGCATTTTGCGCTTTTGCACAGAGCGCAGTCGCAAGCACCAAAGAGAAAAAGAGAATGCGTTTCATTATTTTTCAGTCATTATTTTAAGTATCAATTTATCTGTTTCACGCATACCAGTACGGCCGATGGTCGTCAGGTTGCGGATGCAACAATCCACATCGTCATCGATGATACCTTCGAGCGAGGTCGTATGACGGTGGTCCATAGCCAATGCTGCCGACAGTACAGCCGTAGCCACGCCACTCGTCACTTTGAGCGAACAACTCGGCTTCGCACCGTCGCAAATCATACCCGTAAGGTTGGCAACCATATTTTTCACCGCGTAGGTCACCTCCTCGTAGCCGCCACCCATCAGTCGCGTGATACCGCAACTCGAACCAGTAGCCGCCACCACACATCCACACAAAGCCGACAAACGACCCAGGCTGAGTTTGATATAGATAACGGTCAGATGGCTGAGCGTCAGCGCACGCAACAACTCCTCGCGCGAAGCTCCATGCGCCCGTCCGAATACCACCACCGGAACTGTTGCCGAAATACCCTGATTGCCACTACCCGAGTTGCTCATTACCGGCACCATTGCGCCACTCATACGCGCATCGCACGCGCCACTCGTATAGGAGAGAATCTTCGTAAAGAGCGTATCGCCAAATACGCTGCTCTTCGTCTCGTCGCGCAACATACGACCCAAACCATGACCATACGACCCTCCGAATGAAACCTCTGCTGCCGCAATATTCATATCGGCCGCCTGCCACAAGAACTCAATCTCCTCCAAAGGTACATTCATTGCATAGTCATACACATCGTGCATCGTGAGCGAAAGGTCATCCCCCTGCTCCTGCTCACCAGTGGAGGCATTATCCACCGAGCAGAGCAACTCGCCGTTACGAGTCACCTCAACAAAACACGTATGCGAACCGGCAATCACCGCACGCGCCTGCTCCGCACCACAACCGACAGTAGTCTTGATGTAGAGCATCTCCTCGGTCTCGCGGTCGATATCGATTCGCACTTCGGCCTCCGCAAGAAACGCTTTTGCCTGCTCGACCGCCTCCGGCGTAGTATCGCGCAACACCTCCAACGCATACTCCGAACGGCCTACCGTCGCACCCAATGCCACGGCAATCGGCAAACCCGTCATACCCGTATTCGGAATACCTACGCCCATCGCATTCTTGTAGATATTGGGCGATAGCAACACCTCTACCCTATCCGGTCTGCGACCGAGGGTCTCACACGCCTTTGCCACACACAGAGCGACAGCAATCGGCTCCGTACACCCGATGGCGGGCACCACCTCACGTTTGAGAAGTGCGGTAAGTTCAGCAAATCGATTTGTTGTCATATACAAACACTATTTTACAAGATACCAAATATACACAGCATACGCCACCAAATATACCAGACCTTCGCCTCGCGTAATGCGACGATGACCCACAACTAATGCAGACAGAAGTACAGCAATAGCCGATGCCACCATCACAGCAATATCGACCATCGTAACATCATTCATCTGCAACGGCATGATGGACGAGCAGACACCAAGGATAAGCAAAATATTTGCGATACACGAGCCCAACACATTACCCAATGCCAACGCCGTATGGCCTTTCAGCATAGCAGCAACTCCGGCAGCCAACTCCGGCAGCGACGTACCACCCGCCAAAATCGTGATTGCAATAACCGACTCGCTTACGCCCAGCGAACGCGCAATCTCGGTCGCCGAGTCGAGTGTCAGCGTCGCGCCATATATCAAACCACCCAAACCAAACACAATCATTCCGAGCGAACGCCACCATACGAACGGTGCTTCATCAGATAATTCGGACTCTTCGGCAGCATCGGCAACAAACTCCTTTCGGCTGAGACGATACGAGAAAATCAGTACCGCAACATAAAGTGCAAGCATCACAACTCCCTCAACACGCGATAGCGAACCGTTCCAAAGCATTGCAGCCATCATAAGCGACACAGCAATACATATCGGAGCATCATATCGTACATTGTTGCGCGTAAATAACACCGGAGCAAATAGCGAGCAAACGCCCAAAATCAGAAAAACGTTAAAAATATTTGAGCCAACAACATTACCAATTGCCACATCGGCATTACCTGCGATAGTCGAAGCCGTACTAACTGTCAATTCTGGCAACGAAGTCCCGACCGCAACGATTGTCATGCCAATCAAATACTCCGATATACGCAATCGCTTTGCGACCGCCACCGAACCATTCGTAAGCCACGTTGCACCTACGGTGAGCAACGCAAGGCCAATAACTAAAAATAACCAAGCCATACTCTATTGTTATATATTTTACATTTACGCATTATGCAATCATCCGCACAATTTACAAAGGTACGTTTTTTTATGGAAATACGCGCACAAAGCACCGAGAAAAAAGAAATTTTACATTTTTTACAAAAAACTTTGCAGATTTCGAAAATATACCTATCTTTGCACCCGCAAACGGATACAAACCGTCGGCAAACGATGGTGCCATAGCTCAGTTGGTAGGGTCGGCATCATCACGGTTGACGACATCG
>JAFNYX010000015.1 GCA_017654125.1 Alistipes sp.
ATTCGCCGAAAACTACGCCATTCGCAACTGCATACTCATAGTCCGCATCGGTAATGGTATATTTATATTTCACCCATCCTTTCTTCTCATTCTCCGTTTGCTCTTTTTGCAGATGGAGCGGAAGATTTTTATCACCCAACCGAACTTGATAACGACTACTAAATACAATGACAGGGTCATACTTGTACATTTCTAAGTATGCAGATGTTGTAGTTGCTCCTTCCCACCCGCCGAAAGAGTATTTAACCTGCTCACCTGGTGGAAGTGTTGCGTCAGCAACGGCAAGTTTGCCATCTTCTACGGGCTCAGATACCATTCTAAACAGTTCAATAGTGTGGTTACTTTTATTTTCGAACGAAAATATTGTTGTAGTACCACGGTCGGTATGCACATCGCACGCTATAAACAACGTGACAATAAATAGCAGCAATAAACTTTTACTCTTCATAGGATTCATAGAAATAAAATTTTTTTCATGGCGTTAAATTTTAATTATGAATAACAAATTAACTTCCAAAGAGATTTTTGCGTCTCTTTGAATCTTCTGCAATTAAAACCTAATGCTCTATGCCACAATGCGTTTGGAAGTCGGTCTTCCGTGCGTTTTGGGTGGCAAGCCCTCCCGTAACTTTTCCGTTAGTTACAAAGATAGAAATAAAATTGCAAAAAGTAAATAGTTGGCCATCAAAAAAAGAAAGGTCGGGTAAGGTCGGGGGCGGCATTGAATGGCAGTCGTTCGCTTGTGCTCACTGAATGGCAAGGAATGGCACTCAATGGCATTGAATAACAAAATCCCGCACTGCTATTAAGCACTCGCAGAGTGCGCTGCCATTTATTGCCATTAAGGGCAACAGCCCGCTTGCCATATCAAAAAAGAGAAAATAGGTCGAGCAAATGTCGGTTATTTCAAAAATATTCGTATCTTTGAAGGTCTTTTGCGCAGATGCGCGGGATGAAAAAGGATTTTATTTTTAACTAAAACCAATACAAAACTATGTTCAAAGGACATCCAAAAGGGTTGTATGCCCTCGCGCTGGCTAACACCGGCGAACGCTTTGGCTACTACACAATGCTTGCCGTTTTTGCACTCTTCCTTCGTGCCAATTTCGGTCTTGACGCAGGTATAGCAGGCGCAATCTATTCCACATTCCTCGGATTAGTTTACTTTATGCCTCTTGTCGGCGGTATCTTGGCCGATAAACTTGGCTTCGGTAAGATGGTGGTCATTGGTATTACAGTAATGTTTGCCGGCTACTTGTTGCTCTCGTTGCCGTTGGGTGGCAATACGGTTGCAATGCTCGCAATGCTCGGCGCACTGCTGTTCATCAGCTTGGGTACGGGTCTGTTTAAGGGTAACTTGCAGGTAATGGTCGGTAATCTTTACGACGATCCACAGTACGCTTCAAAGCGCGATTCGGGCTTCTCGCTCTTCTATATGGCTATCAATATCGGCGCACTCTTTGCACCGACAGCAGCCGTGAAGATTAAAGAGTGGGCAGAGGTTTCGCTCGGCTACTCGTCGAATGATGCATATCACTTCTCGTTTGCAGTGGCTTGCGCATCGCTCATTATTTCGATGCTCATCTACTTCCTCTTCCGTCCGACGTTCCGTCACGTAGAGGGTGGCGTGGCAAAGAAGAGTGCTGCGGCTGTTGCCGAGGAGCAGCTCTCGCCGGCAGAGACCAAGCAGCGAGTTATCGCTCTGTGTCTTGTGTTTGCTGTTGTAATCTTCTTCTGGATGGCATTCCACCAGAACGGTTTGACTCTTACGTACTTCGCTGACGAGTTTACTGCAAAGAGTTCGGACGGCGTGCAGAGCATGGCATTCAATGTATGGAATCTCGTGCTGATTATCGTTGGTGTTTATGCCGGTTTCTCGGTTTTCCAGAGCGAAAGTGCAAAGGGTAAGGCGGTGTCGTTTGCAGTGCTTGCAGCCGCTGTCGGCGTGCTTGTGTATAAGGCAATGCACGTGTCGGGCTCGGTAGCAGTTAGCGCACCTATCTTCCAGCAGTTCAATCCATTCTATGTTGTAGCCCTCACTCCTGTATCGCTTGCTCTGTTTGGCGCTCTTGCAAAGCGTGGTAAGGAGCCATCGGCACCTCGTAAGATTGCTTACGGTATGATGGTTGCAGCAATCGGTTTTGCAGTTATGGCAATCGGTTCGGTTGGCTTGCTTACGCCGGATGCACAGAAGGCGGCTATCGATGCAGGTGTAGAACCGGCTCTCGTATCGCCAAATTGGTTGATTTCGACCTACCTCGTGCTGACGTTTGCCGAGTTGTTGCTTTCGCCAATGGGAATTTCGTTTGTATCGAAGGTGGCACCTCCGAAGTAGAAGGGTTTGATGATGGGTGGCTGGTTTGTTGCTACCGCTATCGGTAATACGCTCGTGTCGGTTGGTGGTTTCCTTTGGGGAGGTATCTCGCTGACCGTTGTATGGTCGGTATTTATCGTTCTCTGCTTGCTCTCGGCACTCTTTATGTTTGCTATGATGAAGCGTTTGGAAAGTGCAACCAAATAGTGCAGATATCTGCCACATTGCATAAAAATATGCCCGACCTCGATGATGAAGGTCGGGCATATTTGTTTTAGGTTTGGTCGTGGTGGCTACGCGCTATTTTACTGCGATGGCATCGATTTCGACCTTTGCACCCATTGGCAGAGCGGCTACCTGATAGCACATACGCGCCGGCTTGTCGCCCGTAAAGAATGTCGCATAGACGCCGTTCATCGCAGCAAAATCGGCGATGTCGGCCAATAATACGGTGGTCTTAACCACGTTGTCGAACGTGTAGCCCGCCTCTTCGAGGATGGCTCCGAGATTTTTGAGCGACTGTGCGGTCTGCTCCTCGATGGTTGCCGGCATCGTTCCTGTTGCGGCATCAATCGGAAGCTGTCCCGATGCGTAGAGCGTGTTGTCGGTTTGAACTGCCTGCGAGTACGGGCCTACCGCCTTCGGTGCCGCAGGGCTTGCAATAATCTTCTTCTCCATAGTTGTGTTTGTTATTTTGTGTTTATCTGTTGTCTGAAATGCTCGAAAAATCGCCACAACACAACGCCTCCCGAAACCGATACGTTGAGTGAATGTTTGGTGCCGAGTTGTGGAATCTCGATAGCTCCGTCGCACATATCGACCGCCTCTTGTTCGACACCCATCACCTCGTTGCCGAATACAAGTGCGTAGCGACGGCCGGTTTCGACCTCGAAGTCGTCGAGCATCGAAGCCCCCTCGACCTGCTCGATGGCAAGGAGCGTATATCCCTCTCCGCGAAGTTGTTGCAAGCACTTGGTGGTCGTCGAAAAGTGCTGCCACGCGACGGTGAATTCTGCGCCGAGCGAGCTTTTGTGTATTTCACGCGATGGTGGGGTAGCGGTAATGCCACATAGGCATACGCGCTCGATGGCGAAGGCGTCGCCCGTTCGGAAAAAAGCACCGATGTTCTGTGCCGAACGCACGTTGTCCAATACCACTACGACTGGCATCTTCTCCATCTGCGAAAATTGCTCTGCGGTCGGTCTGCCGAGTTCTGCATTTGTGATTTTTCTCATCCTATCTCTTTAATTTACCGCAAAAATAAAAACAATTCAAAATATTTTACCTATTTTTGGCAGATATTTGGTGCAATATCCGAAATTTGTTGCGTAAAGGATGGTAAGAAGGGTCGTAATACTCGTTGTTGCATTGCTGTTGTCGCTCTCGACATCGGCACAGGCACTCTTTTTTGATGGCGAGGTTGCTACCTTTTTCGATAATACCGAGCATTCGGGTAGCGATGTAGGTCACTCGCGTACGCTCTTTGCCGTTCGACTCACGCCGACGCTCGGCTTTCGCTGGGCCGATCGTCACTCGATAGTGGCCGGTGCAGAACTGCGTAAGGATTTCGGCTCGAAGCGATTTATCGACCATGCACAACTTGTGGCGTATTACGAATTTCGTCATAAGTATTACGGCGCAAATGCAGGTATTTTCTCGCGTGACAAACTTGTAGGCGACTATTCGCGAGCAATTTATAGCGATTCGACACGCTTTATCTCGTCGCATGTACAAGGCGTAGCGATGCACTATCGTAGCGAGCGGGCATTTGCCGAGTTGGCGGTTGATTGGGAGGGTTTGTACTCGCCAGAGACGCGCGAAAAGTTCCGTGTGCTCGTTGCGGGGGGGGGCTCCTTTGCAAAACACTTCTATGCCGGTGCAGCGTTATCAATTCTGCATTTCGCCAATCGCTCGACGATTCAGGGTAATGTGGTGGATAACATTATTATAAATCCATACCTCGGTGCGCGATTCTCTGCCTTTTTCGATTTCGATATGCGCTTGGGAGCACTGCTCACTATGCAGCGTGATAGAGCATCACATGAGGGTTGGAAGATGCCGATGGGTGGTGAGTTCCGATTCAGAATGGAGCGTTGGGGAGTGTTCATCGAGAATAATCTCTATGTGGGCGATTCGCTGATGCCGTTCTACGATACGATAGGCAAAGATGGCGAGCCGTATGGTGGAGGATTGTATGCAGGTGATCCGTTCTATGGTACGACGCATAAGGTGTATAATCGTACGGGTATAGGTTACGAGCGTGCGTTTTGTAACGATAACGTGAAGGTGCGTGCCGAGATGGTGTTGCAACTCAATGGCAAGCGGTTGTATTGTCAGCAGTTGGTCGGCATTTCGGCGGCCATTGCTCCGACGATTTACGATAAGAAAAATCATAAAAAAACAAAATAACGAAAAACTATGGCAACAGAAACGAATGAAGTCAAGGAGAAGTCGTTGAACTTCCTCGAAGAGATTATCGAGACGGCTATGGCAAAGGGCGAAAAACGAGTACAGACGCGTTTCCCGCCTGAACCGAACGGCTATCTGCATATTGGTCATGCGAAGAGTATCTGCATCAACTTCGGCCTGGCGAAGAAGTATGGCGGTAAGTGTAATCTGCGTTTCGACGACACGAACCCCGTAAAGGAGGATGTCGAGTACGTTGATTCGATTAAGCGCGATATCAAGTGGCTCGGTTTCGATTGGGCTTTGGAGCGTTACGCTTCGGACTATTTCGAGCAGCTCTACGATTGGGCTGTGGTTCTTATTAAGAAGGGTCTTGCGTATGTCGATGATCAGACACAGGAGCAGATTCGCGAGACGCGTGGTACGGTTTCGGAGCCGGGTAAGGAGTCGCCGTGGCGTAACCGCAGTGTTGAGGAGAACCTCGACCTGTTTGAGCGTATGCGTGCCGGCGAGTTTGAGGATGGCGCAAAGGTGTTGCGTGCCAAAATTGATATGGCACATCCGAATATGTTGTTCCGCGACCCGATTATGTACCGCATAATCCACGCTGAACATCACCGTACGGGTAACAAGTGGTGCATCTATCCGATGTATGACTATGCACACGGACAGAGCGACTCGATAGAGCAGATTACCCATTCGATTTGTACGTTGGAGTTCGATGTTCACCGCCCGTTGTACGATTGGTTTATCGAAGCACTCGAAATCTACCCGTCGCACCAATACGAGTTTGCGCGTCTGAATCTTACCTATACGATGATGTCGAAGCGCAACTTGTTGAAACTTGTTCAGGAGGGAGCTGTCATGGGTTGGGACGATCCTCGTATGCCGACCATCTGTGCGCTGCGTCGTAAGGGCTACACGCCGGCTTCGGTGCGTGCATTTGCCGAGATGGTGGGTGTTGCGAAGCGCGACAACGTGATTGATTTGGGCAAGATGGAGTTCTGTGTTCGTGAGGATTTGAATAAGGTAGCCGAGCGTCGTATGGCTGTGTTGAAACCTTTGAAGGTGGTTATTACCAACTGGGAAGAGGGTAAGGTTGAGATGCGTCGTGCGGTGAACAACCCTGAGGATGAGCAGGCCGGCATGCGCGATGTGCCAATGTCGAAGGTTCTCTACATCGAGCAGGATGATTTTATGGAGAATCCTCCGAAGAAATATTTCCGTTTGCAACCGGGTGGCGAGGTGCGTTTGCGCTATTCGTACCTTATCAAGTGCGAGGAGGTTGTGAAGGATGCCGAAGGCAATATCGTCGAGTTGCACTGTACCTACGACCCGCTTTCGGGTGATGGTTCGTCGAGCGATGGTCGCCGCGTGAAGGGTGTTATGCATTGGGTTTCGGCCGACCATGCATTCGAGGCAGAGGTGCGTCTGTTTAATCCGTTGTTCGTCACTGAGGATCCGTTCGATACGTCGGCTGGTCAGACCTCGTGGGAGGATAACCTCAATCCGGAATCGATGGTCGTTACGAAGGGTTGGTTGGAGCCGTCGCTCAAAGATGCGCCGGTGGGCAAGACCTTCCAATTCGAGCGTGTCGGATACTTCTGTGCCGATACCGATTCGACGGCCGAACATCCGGTATTTAACCGTACGGTCACGCTCAAAGATTCGTGGGCAAAGATGAATAAATAATAGTATAATACCGATTTGATATGAAAAGATTGTTAATGGCTTTGGTGGCTGTTGTCGTTGTTTGCGGAACAGCTTCGGCTTGGGCAAAACTTGGTCATGCGACTGTTGCAAAGATTGCGGAACAAAATCTTACGCCGAAGGCAAAGAAGTGTCTGACGAAATATCTTGATGGAAAGTCAATCGTGCATTACGCTTCGCACGCCGACTATTATAAGTCGGAATGGTTGGTGGATGTGGGCTTCGATCCGAGCAACGCTAAGCGTGTAGTCTCCTATTCGCATACGTTTTGTGTGGATGACGATTGTCGCGTGGCAAAGACGTTTCGTGATGGTGACAAATTTATGAAAAACTGCGTATATTTTGCCGACCAGAAAATCGCGGAGTTGAAGGAGCATCATCGTGATATGGATGATTCGGAGCGTCTGATAGCCATTGCTCTTATTGTGCATTGGTTGGGTGATATGCATTGTCCGGCGCATATCCGCTATCCGGATAATGACTCCGCAGGTAAATATACGGTTTACTATAAGAACAAAAAGACCACGATGCACGAGTTGTGGGATTTGGGTTTGATTGACGACCGTCATCCTTGGAGTTTTACCGATTTCGCAGCGTTGCTCGATACGTTCGATAAGAAGCAGATTGCAGAGGTTACAGCCGGCACCATCTACGATTGGGGTCGCGAGTCGGCTATCGCATCGCGCCATATCCACAACGTAAAGGAGGGCGAAAAACTTAAACGTCTTGCGTGGATGAATGCCAATTCCGAGTTGCTCGAATCGCAACTTCGTAAAGCGGGCTATCGTTTGGCTGCGGTGTTGAACGATATCTTCAAATAGAGATGTGTTTGAATAGATGAAATGGAGAGTGTTTCCGGGAAACACTCTCCATTTTTTTATGAATATTTGTTGGAAAGCTATCCCAACGCAACATCGAGTACCATCATCAGCGCAAAGCCGATGGCAAAACCGATGGTCGATGTGTTCGAGTGGCGACCGCTGTGCGACTCGGGGATAAGTTCCTCGACCACGACATAAATCATTGCACCGGCAGCAAATGCCAACAGATACGGGAATATGCCGAGCAGATGTTCGATAAGCAGAATTGTTGCACAAGCGGCAATTGGTTCTACTGCGCCCGATGCGGCTCCGTAGGCGAGCGATTTCATCCGTGAATTACCATTCGCACGCAACGGTAATGAGATGACTGCGCCCTCGGGGATGTTTTGCAGGGCGATACCTAATGCGAGTGTGGCAGCGCCTGCTGTTGTCATCTCAATCTGTCCGGACAATGCGCCTGCAACCACAACGCCAACTGCCATGCCTTCGGGGATATTGTGCAGCGTTACGGCAAGCATAAGCATCGTTGAGCGACCGAGTGACGAGCGCACACCCTCCGGTGTGTCGCTGTCGATGTGAAGGTGGGGTGTGAGCATGTCGAGCAAAAGCATAAAGCCGATGCCGGCAAGAAATCCTACCAATGCGGGCATCCATGCCACTGTGCCGGCAGCCTCCGCTTCGTCGATAGCGGGGATGAGCAGCGACCATACGGCGGCGGCAACCATCACGCCCGATGCGAATCCGAGCAGTGTGTTCTGAAAGCGTGCCGCTACGCGTTCGCCAAGTACAACGGCACTCGATGCGCCTATGAGTGTGCCGACAAACGGCATCAAAACAATCAGTATTAGGTGAGTTGTTGTCATAAAATCTCTTTTTTACTGCCACAAAGTTACGTATTTTATCATAAAGTTCGCCACTTTCGTATAATAACGATACTCAACTTCTTGCAAAGTCGCAAAAAATTACTACCTTTGCACCGATTAATCCAAAGTGGGTTAGCGTTTAACTTATTTATTAACAAAAATTTTATAGCATTATGGCTGTTAAAATTCGTTTGGCACGACATGGTAAGAAGGCATACGCTTTCTATCACATTGTTGTTGCAGATAGCAGA
>JAFNYX010000087.1 GCA_017654125.1 Alistipes sp.
ATGAACTTCGCCGATATTCATCGAGTAGAAGCGTGGACCACACGAGCGTACGTACATCTGCTCGGCGTTGTAGTCGGTCATTGGTGATGCGGCAATCGCACCGTCGTAATCCTGTTCGCCCATAACTGTATAAAGCGGTGTAGGATAACCGCTTGCGGTGATGGCGTAAAGAGCATCACTGATATCAAATTCGGCGGAGTACCACGATTGACAAACACTCAAATCGCCCAAAATAATCGAATATACGGCAACTGTATCGCGTTTTGCCTGCTCCGCTATGCGACGAACGGCAGGGATGTACGTTTTTTTGAGTTGCAACAAATCCTCGTTGCGATTGGCCAGGTGCATATCGGCCGATACAATCATCCGATGGCGACGATTATCGACCTTGCGCAGAGCGAAGTCATGTTGCTCGGGTTTGGCCAGCTTGCGGTTGTTGAGTGCAGCCCAGAATTGTGGTAAAACACCCTTCTTGCAGGTTGGCTCGTAGCCCGACGGAGTGATGATAAAAACAGCTCCGTAGTACTTCAACGACGGCAGCGAGTAGCGACCGAGCGAATCGGTGCGGGTAAAGAGCGCACCATCCGAAACGATAACGTCGCGCATGGGCTCCCCTTCGCACGTCACGGTGCCGAATACGGTGCCGGAAGAGGTAGTGGGGGCCGTCGGTGAGGTTTTAGCCGAGATGTCTGACATTCGGATAACGGCAAGTGTGCAAATTGCTGTGATGCAGATGAGTATGTAGCGTGTTGATTTCATATATGCATCAGATTTTTGGCGTATATACAACCTCTTTTGTCTCGAAAAACTCCTCCTCGAAGAAATTGCTGATTGGAGTGCGTTGCCATTCGCGGTGTGTTGCGGCGAGTTCGGCTGTCAAATCGCCACCTTTCAGGTAGAGGATGCCGTTTGGCAGAGTGCCTTGCTGTCCGCAACGAATCTTCTTCCACACCCATCCGGCAAATGTTGCCATATCGGTTACGGCACGCGATACGACATAGTCGAAATCGCCTGCAACACTCTCTATACGTGCATTTACGGGGTGTAGGTTCGTTAGTTGCAGCGCATCGCGTACACCCTCGACGACGGTAATCTTTTTGCGAATCGAATCGACTGCCGTAAACTCCACCTCCGGAAAGAGGATGGCGAGTGGAACACTCGGAAAACCTCCGCCGCAACCCACATCGACAACCCGTGCACCGGCATTAAAACGGCAGACGCGAGCGATGGCGAGTGAATGCAGAACGTGGTGCAGGTAGAGCGAATCAAAATCCTTGCGCGAAATGACGTTTATCTTGGCATTCCACTCGGCGTAGATGTCGCGCAGAGCGGCAAATCGGTCGCGCTGTTCGGGAGTGAGCGAAGGGAAGTATTTCTCGATAAGTTGTACGGAGTATTCCATTGTGTAGCAATTTTTTACTGATTGTTAAATCACCTCTCCGCCCTCGACAATCAAGCGACACATCATGGCTCTCACTCGGAAGATGCGCGTCTTGACCGTGCCGAGTTTCATGTTGAGAGCGTCGGCTATCTCTTCGTAGGTGTATTCGTCGATAAATCGCAACGTGAAGAGTCGGCGATAATCCTCCGGCAACATTGCAATATAGCGGTCGATTTGTGCACGGCGTTGGTCATTGATGATGCTCTCCTCGGGGGTTGGTGTTGGTGCTTGCGTCGAGTCGTAACGGCTGTCGAGCGGCAGATTGTTATCGGGGTTCAGAGCCTTCGAGCGACGTGAACGGTTGAAATCGACAAACGTATTCTTTGCTATCGTGCATATCCAAGCACCAAAATCGTAGTCGGGGTTGTAGCGGTTGATGTTCAGGAATGCCTTCATAAATGCCTCCTGTAACAAGTCGTTCACATCGTCCGGATTGCCCGAACGCTTGACAAGCATGGCGAATATCGTGTCGCGATGGCGTGCAAACAGTGCATCGAAGGCGCGTGAATCGCCCTCGACTACCCGACGGGTCAGTGTGCGGTCATCGAAACGTGTATAATCGACTATCTCCATTCGTTGTTATTTCTGTGGCGTCGGGTGTTGTGTAAAAATATGCGGGCAATCGGCTCTATAAGGTCGAAGAGCAGCCCCCAAGCCGCTATTTTTCGTTCTCCGATACGGTTTGCTGCCCTCATCAGCGAGAATGAGACGATGGCGTAGCGCAAAACGACCAGCGTAGCGGCTAAAATTCTTAACTCGATGGGCATCCATGCGAGCAGTGCTATGGCTGAGAGTGTGAATACAAAGCGCGAACAAAGCTCGCTGTTCGTATAATTGCGGGCATATGCCGAGTAGTATTTACGGGTCTGCGCAATGTCACGAGCGCGATCGGCATACCATCTGATGCCGCCCCAGCAGTGCTCCTCGCATCGTGCACGAGGCGAGAGTACGACGCTCGTATTCTCGTCGGTCGAGATGCTTGCGATGAAGAGGTCGTCCTCGCCGGCGTTCAAACTCAGGTGGTTAAAGCCGCGAGCAGCGAAGTATAGCGATTTGGTAAAGCCGTAGTTGTGGCGCGTCGCTCCGTACGTCTCGCCACCGATGCTCGACGTAATCCAGGCGAGCGACTCCGTAAAGCCGTATTTGCGAAAGAAGAGATTTGTGAGCCCGCCTTTGAATTTGATGTTGCTGTATCCCAATACGATGTCGCCGTACATAAAACCCTTTGCCATAAGCGAAAGCCATCGCTCCGACGAAGGTTGTGCCTCGGTCGAGGTGATAATCATACACTCGTTGTGTGCACTCTTGATACCTACGTTCAGGGCCGTTTTATTGGAGATGGGGTAGTGTGGCGAGAACTTTATTTGTGTGGTCGTCAGATGTGGATAGCCGTTGTGAAGGTGTTTCAGGTCGGCGTAAAAATTGTCGTCATTGCCGATATATACGGCGACAACCTCGAAGTCGTAATATTCTTGTGTGAGCAGTGCCGTCAAGCCGCTGTCGAGATACTCCGCATCCTCCGAAAAGATTGGCACGATGACCGATATGGGTGGTTCTTGTTCGCGCACCTTCGTTCGTCGTGAGAGCCGAAAACCGGCAATGCGGGCATAGGCCACGTAACGACAAATCTGGGCAATGAATGCTCCGAACATCAGCACCACAAGAGCGATGCCGGCCCAACCGTAGTGTTCGGAGAGAGTAGTTATGATGTGGGTCAAATATTCCATAAAAATCATACGGGTATATAACAAGGCAAAGTTACGAATTAAAATCGAGATTTCGTGTTGGAAATCGAAAAGATTTGTATCCGAAAGAGCGATTGTCTCCCAAAAGTGTCGTTTTTTATAAAAAAACGGTTAAAACGGCGGGCGGTTGCCGAAATCTCGATTAAAAGTGCTATCTTTGCCCTCTATGAAGTTTGTATTGCAACATAAGGATAGCGCAACTGCTGCGCGTGCGGGCGAAATAACGACCGACCATGGCGTCATTCAAACCCCGATATTTATGCCGGTCGGAACGGCTGCGGCAATGAAGGGTATCTTCCACCGCGACTTGGAGGCGGAGGCAAAAGCACAGATAATTCTTGCCAATACCTATCACCTCTACCTGCGTCCAGGAATGAAGATTATCGAGGAGGCGGGCGGTGTGCACCGTTTCTCGACGTGGGATAAGCCGATGTTGACCGACAGCGGAGGTTTTCAGGTCTTTTCGCTGGCGGCATGTCGCAAACTCAAAGAGGATGGATGCCATTTTCAGTCGCATATCGACGGCTCGCGCCATGTTTTTACGCCGGAGAGCGTCATCGACACCGAACGTACGATTGGTGCCGATATTATGATGGCGTTCGACGAGTGTCCGCCGGGCGATGCTCCGAAGGAGTATGCTGCGAAGTCGTTGGCGCTGACCGAGCGATGGTTGGACCGCTGCTTTAACCAGTATCATAAGACGGCGCCGAAGTATGGTCACTATCAGTCGCTCTTCCCGATTGTGCAGGGATGCTCGTATCCCGACCTGCGCACGAAGGCGGCGGAGAACGTGTTGCAATACAATGCGGATGGCTATGCCATAGGTGGTTTGGCGGTTGGAGAACCGACCGATGTGATGTACTCGATGATTGAGGTGGTGAATGCCGTCCTGCCACAGGATAAGCCACGATACCTTATGGGAGTTGGTACGCCGGTGAATATCTTGGAGGGTATTGCTCGCGGTGTGGATATGTTCGACTGCGTGATGCCTACACGAAACGGTCGCAACGGACAACTCTTTACCAGCGAGGGTGTAATCAACATCCGCAACAAGAAGTGGGAGAACGACTTCTCGCCAATCGACCCTGCGGGTGTGACGTTTGTCGATCACCAATACTCGAAAGCGTATCTGCACCACTTGGTGGTGTGTGGCGAGATGCTTGCGGCACAGATTGCGTCGTTGCACAACATCGGCTTCTATTTGTGGTTGGTGGGCGAGGCGCGTCGTCATATCGTTGCCGGTGACTTTGCAGCATGGAAGGCGGTTATGGTGGAGCGACTTGCACGCCGATTGTAACATGATAGAAAAGAGAACGGAGAGCGTATAGGATGGAACCTCAATACGAAAATAAGAAGAGTTGGTTTCCGGGTTTTAAGATACTCGACCGCTATATTCTGGGTAAGTTTATCGGAACGTACCTCTTTGCGATTGCGATGATTATCGTGGTCATCGTGGTCTTTGACTATGTTGAAAAGATTGATGACTTTACGGAGACGCACGCTCCGTTGTCGGCCGTCATTTTTGACTACTACTTTAAGTTTGTGCCGTACTTCATCAATCAATTCTCGGCACTCTTTACCTTTATCGCCGTAATCTTCTTCACCTCGAAGTTGGCATATCAGACCGAGATTGTAGCAATGCTCTCGGGTGGAATGAGTTTCCGCCGACTCATGTGGCCATACTTTCTCGGAGCAACCTTTATTACGGCACTCTCGCTTGTGATGAGTTTGTGGCTTATTCCGATTTCACAACGCGATTGTGTGGCCTTCGAACAGAAACATATCCGCAAACGAACACGCGACCAATACGACCGCCATATCTATCGTCAAATTGAGCCGGGTACGTTTGCCTACATCCGAGGTTTCAGCAAGCATACGTCGGTGGCATCGTTCTTTGCGTTGGAGCAGTACGATGGTAGTGTGATGGTGCGTTCGTTGGAGTCGTCGGACGTAAAATTTGACCCGGATAGCAAGCGTTGGAGCAGTAACCGCTATGTCGAACGTGTGTTTGACGAGGAGGGTAACGAGACCTTTACGCAGCATCGCAACCTCGACACTCTGATAAACCTCGATGTCGTGGAGTTGGGTCGTCTGAATGAGTTGCTCAAAACAATGAATATCGTCGAACTAAACCGCTTCCGCGAACAACAGATGGCGAAGGGCTCCGACTCGTTGCGCCAAATCGAGGTGGAGCACCATACGCGATACTCCTATCCGTTCGGTACGTTTATTTTGACGCTTATCGGTGTGTCGCTCTCGTCACGCAAGGTGCGAGGTGGTACGGGTCTGCATATCGGTATTGGTATTGCGCTCTGTTTCTCGTACATCATGCTCACGCGCGTTTTTGAGGAGTTTGCCAAGGGTGGCTCGATGCCGACGTTGTTGGCCGTGTGGGTGCCTAACATAATATACCTCATCGTCGGAATATACCTCTATCGCAAAGCTCCGAAATAGTATTATGGGACGTATGATTGAAGATATCGCGGCGATGGTTCGCGCAGGAGAGCGTCTAAATGCCGAAGATGCGCTGACGCTGTGGACGGAGGCTCCGCTTTGGTTGCTCGGTGAGTTGGCAACGGAGCGTAAACGCAGAGTGAGTGGCGATAAGGTGTTCTACAATCGCAACTTCCATCTCGAACCGACCAATGTCTGCCTGTTCGAGTGCTCATTTTGCTCATATCGTCGTGCGGCGGGTGAGCCGGGGGCGTGGGACTACTCGATGGAGGAGGTGCTGGCGATGGTCGAGGCACGTCGCGAGAGTGGTGCTACGGAGGTACATATCGTGGGTGGGGTGCATCCGACACACGATTTGTACTACTATACGGAGATGATTCGTCGCATTAAACAGATGATGCCGTCGCTCTGCGTGAAGGCATTCACGGCGGTCGAGTTGAGATATATGATACATCGTGCGGGACTTACCGTTGAGGAGGGTCTGCGCCTACTCAAAGAGGCGGGTATGGAGTCTATTCCGGGTGGTGGTGCCGAGATTTTTGCTCCTGAGATTCGTACGAAAATCTGTCCGCAGAAGGGTACGGCGGAGGAGTGGCTTGCGTTGCATGGTGCGGCACATCGTATGGGTATAGATACTAACGCGACGATGCTCTATGGCCACATTGAGAGTGTCGAGCATCGCATCGACCACATTTTGCGACTTCGCGCACAACAAGATGAAACAGGTGGGTTCAATGCCTTCATCCCGCTCAAATATCGTGCAGCGCATAATGCGATGTCGTCCATTGGCGAGACGTCGGTAGTGGACGACCTGCGAACGCTGGCGATGAGCCGTCTGTTGCTTGACAACGTGCCGCATATCAAGGCTTATTGGGTTATGTACGGTAAGCAGACCGCAGAGTTGGCTCTTGCGTTTGGTGCCGACGACATAGATGGAACGATTGACGATTCGACAAAGATTTACTCGATGGCGGGTGCAGAGGATACGCGTCCGACGATGAGCATCGAAGAGATACGAAGAATGTGCGCCGCGGCAGGCCTACGAGCCGTTGAACGTGATACGCATTATAACGAAATTGGTTAAATACGCTGATTGTATGAAGAGAAAAACTAGCGTTAAAGGATATTGGGCGCGACTCAAAGAGCATCCGTTGCTCTATAATGCCGTGCTGATATTGATGGTCTTTGTGGGTGTTGTCGTTGTGGCGTATGTTGCAATGGCATTGGGTACGCGCCACGGAATGAAGCGTACGGTGCCCGATTTTACGGGTCTGCAATTGGCTGATGCCGAGTATTTCGGCACGCGTCGCGGACTGGAATTGATAGTGAACGACTCGCTCTACGTGCCGGCATATCCGGGCGGAATAGTTCTCGATCAACTCCCGAAAGGTGGTGTTGATGTGAAGTCGGGTCGCAAGATATATGTAACCATCAACTCCTTCCGACA
Source organism: Alistipes sp. (assembly GCA_017654125.1). Lineage (GTDB taxonomy): Bacteria > Bacteroidota > Bacteroidia > Bacteroidales > Rikenellaceae > Alistipes. Next base: position 7,088 of record JAFNYX010000087.1, read on the forward strand.
GAAGCAGGTCGCGTTGCCTTATGTTGCGGGTCGTTCGTTGCGCCAAGCGAAGAATATGTTGGAAAATGCGGGTTTGGAGATAAAAGAGCTCATATACGTCGACGATATTGCAACGAACTACGTGCTGGCACAGTTTTATGATGGTGAAGAGGTGCTGCCTACGACCTCGAAAAAGGTCGAGAAAGGTAGTGGTGTGACGTTGCGTGTCGGTATCACGGGTGGCTACGGTACGGCGGTTGTGCCGCGCATAGTTGGTCGCCAGCTATTTGATGCGAAGAGTAAATTGTGGGAGGTTGGTTTGAATGTGGGCGAGGTGCACTACGACGAGGGTATTACGATGCTCAATCGAAACGATGCTCGCGTATATCGTCAATCTCACTCGCAAGGTAGCGAAGCGCAATTGGGTGCGCGTGTGACGTTGTATCTGACGCTCGATGCGGAGCGTGTTGCCAAGAGCGAAGCCGAAAGTGAGCGACGGGCACGAGAGGCATTGAAGGAGCGTGAGGAGCGCGATTCGTTGCGTCAGGCAGCTCTGCTCGATTCGCTTGCATCGCTTGCGCCAAGCGTACCGGAGAGTGCTCCTGCCGAGCAACAACAACCGGCAACGACCGAAGATGAATTTTTCTTATGATGAAGTATAGCGAAGAGATGGATTTTGTACCGACCGAGCCGGAGGTGGATGACGAGTTGGAGTTGGACGACGACGATTTGGAGGAGGGTGTCGGCGGGCAAAAAATGCCCTATCCGACCACGCAAGAGCCCGATGAGCATGGTCTCTACGAGCACTACTCGATAACGGTCGATAAGGGCCAGTCGATGATGCGTCTGGATAAGTATCTTGCCACGCATATCGAGAACTGCTCGCGCAACCGTATCCAGACGGCTGTCGATGAGGGTGGAGTGTTTGTGAACGACCGTCCGCAAAAGGCGTCGTATAAGATTAAGCCATTCGACCGCATATCGCTCCGAATGACATATCCGAAGTATGAGTGCCAACTCACGCCGCAGGATATTCCGATTGATATCATGTACGAGGACGACGATGTGATTGTGGTAAACAAGGAGGCGGGTATGTGTGTGCATCCGGGCCACGGCAATTACGATCAGACGTTGGTCAATGCCCTTACGTTCCACTTGAAGGATAATCCGATGTTTCAGCAGGGCGACGAGCGTGCCGGATTGGTGCATCGTATAGACAAAAATACCTCCGGAATCCTCGTTGTAGGTAAGAATGAACGCGCTTGCAATCTGCTCTCGAAACAGTTTGCCGCACACACCACACAACGCCGATATATCGCCCTTGTGTGGGGTAACTTCGACGAGGACGAGGGTACGATTACGGGCCATATCGGTCGTAATCCGCGCAATCGCCACCAGATGTTCGTCTTTGCGGACGGTTCGGAGGGAAAGCACGCCGTGACACACTATCGCGTGTTGCGCCGTTACGGCTATGTGACACTTGTTGAGTGTCGCCTCGAAACGGGTCGTACGCACCAGATTCGTGTCCATATGCAGTATATCGGCCATCCGCTCTTCAACGACGAGCGATACGGAGGCGACAAGATATTGAAAGGAACGACCTTCTCGAAGTATAAGCAATTTATCGAAAACTGCTTCGAAACGATGCCACGTCATGCTCTGCATGCGCGTATGCTTGGCTTTGTTCATCCGACGTCGGGTGAGGAGATGCTCTTCGAGTCGGCTACGCCGGCCGATTTCAAGGCGGTGCTGGAAAAGTGGGACACCTACGCCAAAAATGCACAAAATATATATCACGAATAGTAATCGGATGAAAAGATTGCAATAAAATGGGATTTCTGCCGACAACCGTAAAAGAGATGCGTGCGCTGGGGTGGGACTATGTTGATATAGTTCTATTTACGGGCGATGCCTACATCGACCATCCGTCGTTTGGTGCGGCGGTCGTGTCGCGTCTTTTTGAGGCAGAAGGGTATCGCGTGGCGGTTGTTCCGCAGCCGAATTGGCGCGATGATTTGCGCGATTTTAAGAAGTTCGGAGCCCCGCGCTTGTGCTTCTGTGTCTCGGCTGGCGCAATGGACTCGATGGTAAACCACTATACAGCCAATCTGCGCCTACGTAGCAACGATGCCTATACGGCAGGCGGTGCGGCGGGATTTCGCCCCGATTATACGGTTACAACCTATACGAAGATTCTTAAAGAGTTGTACCCGACGGTGCCGGTACTCATTGGCGGTATCGAGGCTTCGTTGCGACGCTTTACACACTACGACTATTGGCAAAATCGTCTGCTGCCGTCGATTCTTATCGAGAGTGGAGCCGATTTTCTGCTCTATGGTATGGGTGAACGTACGGTGCGTGAAGTGGCGCGTGCGATGCGTAATGGTTTCAATGCCAAACGTATGCGTGCGATTCGTCAGGTGGGATTCGTGGCCGATAAGGCGTATGTCGAGCGACTTGATAATGCCATTCGTCTGCACTCCTACGAACAGTGCGTAGCGGATGGTCGGGCGTTTGGCGAAAATTTCGTAACAATCGAGACGCAGAGCAATCTGCTCGAAGCCGAGGCTGTGTTGATCGAGCAGACCGGTGAGCGGTATGTTGTCATCAATCCGATGAATGCCACGCTTTCGACCGAGGAGCTGGATGCGGCGTTCGACCTTCCGTATATGCGTGCACCACATCCTCGCTATAACGGCAGAGGTGATATTCCGGCATGGGATATGATACGCCACTCGATAAATATTCATCGCGGATGTTTCGGCGGCTGTTCGTTCTGCACCATTTCGGCACATCAGGGCAAGTTCATTTCGTCGCGTAGCGAGCAGTCGATTTTGCGCGAGGTAGAGCGAGTTGTTGCGATGCCCGATTTCCGGGGTACGATTACCGATGTCGGTGGTCCGTCGGCAAATATGTATCGTTTGGGAGGTGTGCAGCGAGAGTTGTGCGCCAAGTGCCGCCGTCCGTCGTGTCTGCACCCTAAACCGTGTCCGAATCTCAATCGCGACCACCAGCCGCTTATCGACCTTTATCGTAAGGTGCGAGCCGTCAAAGGTGTGAAACATGCCTATATTGGTAGCGGTATCCGCTATGACCTGTTCCAAGGTGAGGAGTATCTGCGAGAAGTGATTGTACATCATACGTCGGGCCGCTTGAAGGTTGCGCCCGAACATACCGAGGATGGCGTTCTGTTGCTGATGCGTAAGCCGTCATTTACGCTCTTCGAGCAGTTGAACCGCGACTTCAACCGCATATGTCGCGAACACGGGCTGCGCTATCAACTCATTCCGTACTTCATCTCGTCGCATCCTGGTTGTCGTGAGTCGGATATGCAGCAACTTTCGAAGAAGGTGCTCGGCCGTCTTCACTTTACATTGGAGCAGGTGCAGGACCTCACGCCGACACCGATGACACTTTCGTCGGTGATGTTCTATACGGGCGAAAATCCATACACGGGCAAGCGGGTCTATGTTGCTCGTTCGCAGGACGATAAACGTCGCCAAAAACAATATTTTTTCAAACAAAACGGTAGGTAATAAGATACGAAAAACCGCATCCATTTCGTGGATGCGGTTTTTGTTTTTATGCGGTTATGTGTAGGGCGTTACGCCGTCTGTTCGTCGTAGCCGTCGCGCTTGGCACCCCACATCAGTAGGAAGATGGCCATGCCGACAACTGCCATTGCAATCATTCCGACAAAGACGTAGTTCCATCCGAAATGATCGACTAAAACGCCGACTCCCAGACCCGAAACGAATACGCTCAAATAACCGAAAATGCCGGTCAGTCCGTTGGCTGTTGCTGCTGCCTTCTTCGTTGCTTGATTTGCCGCTGCTATGCCGATAAGTGCCTGTGGTCCATAGATGAAGAAACCGGCCATCGCAAGTACACAGATGAGCACCAATGGATGTACATCGGTTGGCAACATATAGAATATGGTCATAAATACGGCGGTGCCGAGCATACAGAATACGCAGGTGCGGTGAGCGCGTCCTGCGAAGAATTTATCCGTCGCCCAACCAGCTGCAAGCATGCCGATAATGCCGAAAATTTCAAAAATAGCAACCGTCCAACCTGCATAGCCGTACGACATGTCGCGTGCCTCGGTGAGGAACTTCGGACCCCAATCGAGAACAGAGAATCGTACTACATAGACGAAGAAGTTGGCAACGGCCAAAATCCAAATCAACTTGTTGCCATAGACCTTCTTGCGAACAAATCGACGATACTCCTCTGGCGAATCTTCGTTGGCGAGGGCCGAGGTTTTGTTTTCGAGTTCAGGCAGACCGACCGATTTTGGTGTGTCGCGCAGGAATACGAATATTCCCAACGCGCCGAGCATTGCGATAAGTCCTGGTAACCAGAAACACCAACGCCAAGCACCAGCGTTTGACGATAACGAGACGATACTCTGCAACGCCTTTGCCTGCGGTGCGGGGAGTCCTGTTTCGGTAGCGAGTTGCTCTGATGTGAGTGTCGCATCCTCGGCGAGCAGTTGCTTTACCTCGGTGTAGTCCTCGTGCGAGAATACGAATACTTCGCTTACCTGCTTGCCTCCCTCGTAGTTCGGCTTGTAGGTGTATGTTGCGGTGGCTACGGTGGCATCGTTTACCTCCGAGAGAGAGATGCTGTTTACCTTTGCGATGTGGATATCCGATTTCTTGACGTCGTCTTTGAAGTTCGTAGTGATGTAGTTGCGCGTCATGCGCTCTACATCCTCGGCGTTGTGGCTCAAATCCGAACCCATGTTACCCATGATGAAGCCGCAAAGGATGGCGAGCAGACCTGCACCAATCGAGTGCGAGGTGTTCCAGATGGACATCTTGGTTGCCAACTCCTGTGGTGGAATCCAGTGTGAAAGCAGGCGTGCGCAAGGCGGGAAGCCGCTACCCTGGAATACATTATTGAGTACGAGCAGTACACCAAACGCCACCACGAGTGCGTGTGGCGCTACGCCAATCTCGATGCCGAGCAGATGCGGAGCGAAGCCGAATGCGAGCGATGCGGCGGCGCAGAGCAACAATCCGAGCGACATGTGGTAACGAGCATTCATTCGGTCGGCAAGCAGACCGTTTGCGAAGCGCGAGAAGCCGTAAACCAGACCCACGATGGCGAGAATGATACCGAAACTCGTATTCGAGATGGCATATTCGGCCGCCAAGCCGGGCATCGCAAACGAGAAGTTCTTGCGAACGAAATAGAAGAGCGCATAGCCGACCATTGTGGTCAGAATCGTGCGCCACTGCCAATATTTGAACGATTTTTTCATGGTTTTCTCTTTCGTTTTTGTGGAATAGTATGTTGGGGGCTCCTATTCGCGATGGCTTTCTGCGATGAGCTCGCCGAGCACTTCGATGCTGTCACAAATCAAGTGTGGCTGTTTTGGTGCTGCGTCGGCAATGTCGAGCGTCGTCTCGCCCGAGAGTACCAGCACGCCGAATGCACCGGCGTTGTGAGCCATTTCGATATCGGTGTAGATGCGGTCGCCGACCATAGCCACCTCGTCTGCCTCGTAGCCGTAACGCGCAAGGATGCCCGAGAGCATGTTAGGGTCAGGCTTGCCTAGTGTGATGTCCGGCGTGCGTCCCGTAGCGTGGGTCAGACAGGCGCAAATCGAGCCGCAATCGACCAAAACAGTCGGCTGGTCGGTTGGGCATACGCGGTCCGGATTGGTTGCGATGTAAGGCACGCCCTGCGAAATCCACCATGCAGCACGACACAGACGGTCATAGGCGAGCGTCTTGTCGAAAGCTACAACCAATACATCTGGTCGATCCTCGGCCGAGTCGGCTGCCGACTCGAAACCGGCCTTCTCGAACTCGGTAATCATCGACGGAGTGCCGAGCATGAAGAGGCGTTTTGCCTGTGGATAGTGGGTTTTGATGTAGTCGATTGTTGCCAATGCCGTGGTGTACATCTCCTCCTCGGTTGCCTCGACACCCAGACGTGCGAGCTTTGCGAGGTAGTCGGCAATCGACGCCGAAGGGTTGTTGGTGAGGAACGAGTGGCGTACGCCGCGCTCCTTCAAACCCGCGAGGAATGGCTTGGTGTAAGGGAAGAGTGTTGTGCCCATGTAGATTGTGCCATCCATATCGAGGGCTACGTGCTTCAATCGACGCAGGTGCGCCATCAGTTCATCGTGCGAATATATCGAACGATACTTGTTGAATTGTGCCATATTCAGTTGTGTTTTTAGTTTGTTAGTCGTTCGCTTGTTGCCCACGCTGTGGGCATAATTCGTGTAAAAATAGTCATTTTTTCGTCATTTGCCAAATTTGCGCGGTGGAATATCTTTTTTGGACGTGATTTCCGATACAAACAAAAAAGGATGCCGACTCACACTCTCGGCATCCTCCTAATTATTGTATATCCGTTACGCTACAAACCCTTCTTGCGAACGGCGTCGAGCATATCGGTTGTCATATTTTCGAGATTCCACTCCGGATGCCAGCCCCACTCCTCGCGAGCGCACGTGTCATCCAAATAGTTTGGCCAGCTGCGCGAAATCTCCTCCTTCACAGGATCGATATCGTAGTCCATAGTGAACGATGGGATGTGCTTGCGAATCTCGGCAGCAATCATCTCCGGTGTAAAGCTCATCGAGGCGAGGTTGAACGAGTTGCGGTGGCGCAGTTGTGCAGGGTCGGCCTCCATCAGCTCGACAATCGCACGCAACGCATCCGGCATATATATCATATCCATATATACGTCGCTCGGTACAGCACAAGTGTAATGGCCCGAACGAATCGCCTCGTAGTAAATCTCTACGGCGTAGTCGGTCGTGCCACCACCCGGAAGTGTCTTGTTCGAGATGATGCCCGGGAAGCGAATCGAACGTGTGTCGAGACCATATTTGCGCGAGTAGTAGTTGCTCAACAACTCGCCCGTCACCTTGCAGATGCCATAGATGGTCGTTGGTTGCATGATGGTGTCTTGTGGTGTGCCGTCCTTCGGCGATGTTGGGCCGAAAGCGCCAATCGAGCTCGGTGTAAATACGGCACAATGGTGCTGACGAGCCACCTCTAACGAGTTGAGCAATGCGCCCATATTTACGCCCCAAGCCATCTGCGGATTACGCTCACCGACGGCCGACAGCAGGGCTACGAGGTTGAAGATGGTGTCGATATGGTGTCGAGCCACGACCGATGCCATGTTTGTTGGGTTGAGGGCATCGAGCACCTCGAATGGACCATCCTCCGAGAGGGATTTGCACTCGCGCACGTCGGTTGCCACCACGTTTGATGCGCCGTAAATCGAGCGCAGATAAGGCACCAGCTCAGAGCCAATCTGGCCACCGGCACCAACGATAAGAATCTTTTTCATCTATTTGCGATTGTAATTTTCCGAAAGATAGAAAATTTTTCTGGAAAACGCTCCGAACGAAGGCGAAACTCATCACTTTTTCGATTTTTTCGCAAAAAGTTTGCAAAATTGATTTTTATCCGTATCTTTGCACCGCTTTAATAGTCAATTGCTGTTGTAGCTCAGTGGTAGAGCACTTCCTTGGTAAGGAAGAGGTCACGAGTTCAAGCCTCGTCAACAGCTCTGAGAAATCAAAGCCGAAACAAGAATGCCACCCAATCGGGTGGCATTTGTTATTAGCGGTAATGGGCTTGTGCTTGTACAAAAGCCCATCACCGCTAATAATATATCACACACCGTGTGATATAATCTTGTTCCTGCTTTGTTTTCCATGGCGCCACGAGGCAAAACCGGCCGGTAGGTCGGTTAAGTCTCGTCGATATGCAGCCTTAATCTAAAACAAATCGGGAAGAGTTAAACGCTCTTCCCGATTCATTTATGCCTCTTGAAAATCATCTTTGCCGACACCGCACAAAGGGCAAACCCAGTCGTCGGGGATTGATTCAAACGGAGTTCCTGGTGCGATACCGCTGTCCGGATCGCCGATTTCGGGGTCATACGTCCACCCGCAAACCGTACAAACATATTTTTTCATACGCTATAATGTATTTATGTAATAATATTAAGGTGTATATGCAAATTTCGTACATTTCTGTTGCGCTACGAGAGCGGTCGATACTTAACCTCGATGGATGACTGCGTGCGACATAACTCGCCATCGTCGGTGATACCCTCCAACACTACGTCGTACGTGCTACTGCGGTCGGCCGTGTAAAACTCCACGATGGCGCGACCCGTTGCATCGGTGCGAATGAGAGGCTCCCATGCAATGGTAAGACGCAGGTCGGCTGTGGCGGAAAGACGCTCGTCGAAGGTCTGGTACTTTGGCTTGTAGAACTCGGTCGGCTGCTGGCAGGCGCGTACTACGACGCGAGCCATGGCGTCGCTCGTCACCGACGTATAGAGACCCTCCTTGCTTACCTCCATGAGGATTGCTCCGGATGGAGCCGAAAGTCCGAGCATCGTAGCTGCGCGGCCATCGACAAATGCCAGGCGCTCAACGTATTTGGTGTCGTACGAATCGACGTTGTTCAAATCGACCAGATTGCCGTTCACGTACAACTCCGGTTCGAGCGAATCGTTATCCAGCTCCTCCGAGTGGTTGATTGATGAAACGGCCTCGCTTTCCAGGTCGCCGTCGGCAAGACCGGATGCCGCGATTATCTCGGCGACGCTCTGCGAAGATGTGTGGCGTGAGAGGTACTCCTTGCGGGTGGTGATTGTACCACCCAAGACGTTCAACTCCTTGAATGTGGCAAGGGCATCGCTTACCGTTGCAAATCGCGAAATATCGCCGTGTAACATACTTCCGGTGTTACCCGTTGCGAAGAATGGCGTACTGCTGCTCTTGCGGGCAACAATCTCCACCTCTTCGATGTCGATGATGCGCTCGCCACCCTCGTTGAAGTAGCGCTCCTTGGCGCGCATGAGGAATTGCTCGGGAACGAAACTTACCATATTTTTATAGTAATCGCGTTGGTTGGCGGTCTCGATGAGAGGGTAGTTCTCGCTCTCGATTTTGATGCGCACGGTTGTGTCCTTACCCTTCTTGTTGAGTGCCTGCACGATGTACGTCGTGGTCGAGAAGGCGTCCAAACCGGAGATTATAAAGTTGTTGTACTCGTTGAGCTCGAACGCATTGACAAACTTCGTCTTTGGGTCCATCACCACGACACTTGGCTTGCGGGCGCGACCGAGCAGACCGAATACCGAGCCACGAATACGTTGCGAATCCTCGATAGGATACATTATGCGCGGGAATTTATGGTCGATGACCGACTGCAATTCGTAACGACGCCATCCGTTGGTCATCATCACGAGGTCGAGGTTGTTTAGTGTCTCTGTCGATGAGTCGGCGAAATATGTGCCGGCATCCTCTACTTCGCCTTTCAAATCGGAGGAGAGCAACATGTAAGAGAGGATGTTAGGAGTCTTGTCGTCGAGTTTAACGTACGAGGCATCAGTCACCGAAAGGGCGAAATTGCCGGCTGCTGGTTTGCCTTCCGAGTCCTTCACATCGAGTGTCAGTACTACCTTGTCGCGCTGTTCGAAAACACTCTTTTGAGGTGTTATCTGAACGTGTGCCAAACGGTTATCGCGAACGTAGAACAAACGCTCTGCAACCACACGACGTGTCGTGCGGTTGACGATGGATATTTGAGCAATTCCGTCGAATAAATCGCTGTTACGCAGACGGGAAAGGCGTGTGAGGTCCTCAATGATGGTCATCACCGTTCCGCGCGAGTGAACTACGGCAGCGTAGTCGCGCAAATTGACATCAGGTGTGGCAGCAGTTGTGAATACATGGTCGGTGCCGTGTCGCATAACGCGCATAACGACGCCGCTCGGCTCGACCATAGGCAGATCGAAACGCTTGGTCGGACCATCGTCTGTCGTCATCTCGGCATAGTATGCGTGTCCCTTCTCGGCGCAAATCACAAATCGTCCCATACCTTTGTGCGTGGAGGCGATTTCGGTAATGAGCGAGCCGTCCGTCGCATCGTAAATCTTTCCGCGCACCTCTCGCGACTTGCCGTTGGTGCCTATCGCCTTGAAAGCCACAATCTGTACGATGTTACCAATCATATTACCACCCTCGGGGCAGAACTGCACATCGAAGTCGTCCGAGAATGACGGCATTGGCACGAATCGGCTCAACTCGCGGCTGTTGGCGCGAATCTTCAACTCCATACAGTCGTTTGCCTGTTCCGACGGGCGGAAACGTATCTCGATAGTTCCGTTTTTGTCGGTACGGGCACTGCCACTGCGTGAACGGTTTTCGATAATCGTGCGATATTTTACCGGTGTCGATACAATCGGCAGGGCATTTTGGTCCGAGAAGCGAACGAATGCCGAGATGGTGCCGTTGTCGTTGGTTTGGTAGGTGACATTGGTTGAGATTGCATCGTCAATTTGGTTGCCGATGTATATCTCTTTGGTAAAGAAGTAGCCCATATCGAAGTTGGTCATCCAGCGGGTGTATGCACGCAGAGTGTATTTGCCCGATGTGAGACGTGGCGAGAGGGCGAATGTACCGATGAATTGTTTGTCGATCGAACTGATTTTTATACGCTCGATGAGTTGACCCTCAGGGCTTATCAGTTCGGCATATACGAATGCTGTTGACGAAATACGCGTAAGGAGTGTGGCGTGAACGAGGAAACCACTGAAATAGAGCGTTTCACCCGCGCTATAATATGGCTTGTCGGTCTGTAAATAGAGCTTTTCGAATATGCCGCCGTTTTGGTAGAATGCTGTATAATCGTCGCGTAGCTGCTCGGAAAAACTCTTTTCGGGTAGGGCGATGACCGGTTCTTCATTGGTACGCTTGGTGCGCTGGGCGTAACTGCCTGCGCAGAGGAGTACCAACATTACAAATATTAGGGTGCGTTTCATAAAAAATGAAATTAAATTTGTGTAAAGGTATCTCTTTTTTGTTTATTGACAAACTTTTTGGCTATAAATTAAGAGTCGTCAGCGGTCGAAAAGTTAAATCTGAGAGCTTTGTAGGGCAAAATTTGTCAATTGTTGAAAACTTTTGTGCGAAAAATCTTTTCAGCTTAAAATATTATCATATCTTTGCGTTATGAATGCATTATTAAATAATGTAATAACCAAAATAAAAATAACCGTTATGAAATTTTTGAAAACTATTTTGGCGATTGCGTGTATGCTCGCCGCAATCTGTGTCTCGGCACAGGAGACACCGCAGGGGCTGAAACTCCCTTCGGTGGTTAGCGATAATATGGTGATTCAGCAGAATGCCACCACAAATATTTGGGGTTGGGCAAAGCCGAAGGCAAAGGTTAGTGTTTCGGCTGATTGGCTTGCTGATGCAAAGCCGACTGTTGTAAAGGCAGATAAGGAGGGCTTCTGGATTGTTCCGTTGCAGACTCCTGCTGCAAGTTTCGTTCCGCACACCATTACAATTACGGCAGGCAAGGAGAGTCGCACGTTGAAGAATGTTCTCGTGGGCGATGTTTGGCTCTGCTCGGGTCAGTCGAACATGGAGTTCAAGGTGAAACAGACGACCGATATGTTGAATGCATTGAAGGGCGAAATGAATCAGAATATTCGTCTCTTTAATACGGGTCGTATTTCGGCAGAGACTCCGCAGAATGACGTTCCTACGCACAACGACAACAAAGGTAACTATAATACGCCTAATTGGGTTGTTTGTAACGCAGAGGACCTCAGCGTATTCTCAGCTGTCGGTTTCGGCTTTGGTCGCGAGTTGCAGGAGACGCTCAATATTCCGATTGGTTTGATTGACGCTTCGTTTGGTGGTACGTTCGTAGAGGGTTGGTTGAAGAAGGAGGTTATTGATGCCGATCCGAAGATTGTGAACGACTGTGCAAAGATTAAGCACAAGGTGTGGGCTGGTAAGTCGTCGCACCTCTACAATGCAAACATCTATCCGATTCGCCATGCGGCTATCGCAGGTGTTATTTGGTATCAGGGTTGTGCTAACGTAAGCTCGTCGCCACGTGGCTATGCCCACTCGCTTGAAACTCTCGTAACTTCGTGGCGTGAGGAGTTCCGCTCACCGGAGATGCCGTTCTATATCGTACAGTTGGTACCTTATCTTTATTCGGGTATCAAGGGCGCACAGGTGCGTGAGGCACAGCAGAAGGTTGCCGATAAGCTCTCTCACTGCGAGGTTGTTGTGACGCTCGACCAGGTTGATATCCCGGGCGATATTCACCCACGTAACAAGGCTGTTGTGGCACATCGTTTGGCACAGTGCGCCTTGGGTGATTACTATGGTAAGAGCGTTCCGGAGTATCGTTCGCCGGCTTACGAGTCGATGAGCGTTGAGGGTGACAAGATTCGTGTCCGTGTGAAGAATCTTCCTACGTCGCTTTGTGCAAAGGATAAGCGCATCGACGGCTTCCAGATTGGTGTTACCGACCCGACGAATGCAAAACGTATCAAGTTTACGCTTGCACAGGCAAGCATCGAGCCGGATAACTCGATACTCGTATGGGCTCCGGGTGTAACTGCACCGTCAGCGGTTCGTTACTGCTTCAACGAGGCAGAGGGCGAGATTTTCTCGGCAGAGGGCCTTCCTCTCGCTCCGTTCCGTTCCGATAAGAGCAATGTTTCGCAGAGTGCACGTCCGGTGGTGGACGCTCCGACTGAGATGGAGATTACCTTCGAGGGTAAGGGTTATACGCTCGGTAAGTTTGCCGAGGGTGAGCATATGTGGCCAAACCTTCGCCAGAAGTTGAGCGACGAATATCCGAAGGAGTTCGATGGTTGGGAGATGCTGACCGCAAATTCGGTGAAGAAGGTTAAGACCGCAGGTGGTAAGATTACGGCTCATGCTGACGGCTATGTATATTGCCTTATCCGCAATACGCGCGATTTCCAGAAGATTGAGTATAAGACTGCTTGGCGTTTGATTCCGGCAACGTGGACAAAAGCTATCACTCCGGAGAATAAGAAAATCGGCGCACAGTACATTGCGTGCTATCCTGTTAAGGCTGGCGACGTTGTCGAGTTGCCTCGCGTGAAGGACCACTACTCGGTATTCGTATTGGCCAAGAAGATTAACTACGTAAGCGTAGAGTAATACGTTGCGTGAGCATAAATTGCTCGGGCGAACAGAAATTCCCGACGGAAATGAAGCCGTCGGGAATTTTTTTATGTGTAAAAATAGGAGTTTGCTGTGGTGGGTATCATTTTTTTTCGTATATTCGCACTATAAATGCAAAACTATTGACTATGAAATACAAGAGAATATTACTCAAATTGAGTGGCGAATCGTTGCAGGGCGAACAAAAGTACGGTATCTCGACCGAACAACTGCGCGTGTATGCCGAGCAAATCGGCGAGGTTGTTGCATCGGGTGTTGAGGTGGGTATTGTCATCGGCGGCGGTAATATCTTTCGCGGTTTGCAGGGTGCAAAACGTGGCTTCGACCGTGTGAAGGGCGACCAGATGGGCATGTTGGCTACGATTATCAATTCGCTCGGTTTGCAGGCGGCACTCAACGATGAGGGTGTGAAGTGTAAGGTGCTCACGTCGATTCGTATGGAGCCGATTGGTGAATATTACTCGAAGGATAAGGCGTTGGAGTATATGCGCGAGGGCTATGTGGTGATTATCGGCGGCGGAACATCGAATCCGTACTTCTCGACCGACTCGGCATCGGCTTTGCGCGGTATCGAGATTGAGGCGGACGGCTTCTTTAAGGGTACACGTGTGGACGGTATTTATACGGCCGACCCGGAAAAAGATCCTGCGGCAGTGAAGTTTGACGAGATAACTTTCGACGAGGTGTATGCGCGCAATCTGAAAATTATGGATATGACGGCATTTACCCTCTGTAAGGAGAACGGCTTGAATATCATTGTCTTCGATATGGATACGCCGGGCAATCTGATGAAGGTACTCTCGGGTGAGAATATCGGAACCCTCGTTCATAATTAGATGATTGGAGAGAGAAAAACAAGAAAACCATAAACAAAACAGGAACAATGAAAGAGCGCAGAAAACAAAAGATGAGCACTCCGTTGCTTATGGTATTGTTGGTTGTATTGGTGGCCGCATTCGTGATGCTGCTCATGTGGAATCCACAGAGTGCAACGGCGCGTCCGCAGGATGACCAACAGGCGAAAATCGAGCAATCGACTTTAATAAAGGAGGGTATGATGGCCCCAGATTTCAAGGTGGAGATGTTTGACGGTCCCGATATTCGCCTCTCGGAGTTGCGTGGCAAGGTTGTGCTGGTGAACTTCTGGGCTACGTGGTGCCCTCCATGCCGTGAGGAGCTGACTTACGTACAGGCAGATTTGATTGACCGCTTCAAGGGCCAGGATTTCGTATTTATACCGATTGCGCGTGGCGAAGATTATGGTACGGTGGCTGCATTCCGCAAGCGTATGGGTTATACGTTCCCGATGGGATTGGACCCCGACCAGTCGATTTATCGTCAATTCGCAAGCAACTATATTCCGCGTAATTTCCTCATCGACCGCGAGGGTCGTGTTGTGCTGGCAAGCGTCGGCTTCACGAAGGCGGAGTTTGTGGAGATGGTAAAACTCATTGAGAAGACTATTAACAACAAATAATACAAAGGATTATGGATACCAAAACTATTCTCGCAGATGCAACAACCCGAATGCAAAAGACGGTTGATTTTCTGGAAGATACACTGCTCAATATCCGTGCAGGTAAGGCATCTACCAATATTTTGAACGGCGTATTTGTCGATTACTACGGCTCGCAGACTCCCGTATCGGGCGTTGCCAGCGTTACGGTTCCCGACGCAAAAACGGTGCTCATTCAGCCGTGGGACAAGAATATGATTCGCCCAATCGAGAAGGCAATTCTCGATGCAAATATCGGCCTTACGCCATCGAACAACGGCGAACATATCCGTCTTTCGATTCCGCCTCTCACCGAGGAGCGTCGTCGCGAATTGGTTAAGCAGTCGAAGTCGGAGGTTGAGAATGCACGTATCTCGTTGCGTAATGCCCGTCGTGACGCTGTCGAGGCTTTCAAGAAGGCGATAAAAGATGGTATGCCGGAGGATGAGAGTAAGGATGGCGAAACACAGGTGCAGAAGTTGCTCGAAAAGTTCAGCAAGCTTGTGGATGTCGCTTTCGAGAAGAAGGAGAAGGAGATTATGACCGTGTAAGCTCTGCCTTTGGTTGAACTACACATTTTATATGCTTTCGGGGTTGTTCTAGAAGAACAATCCCGATTTTTTTTGCGGTCGTCCGTTTCCCCGACCTTCGTTTTAATGGCTGTATTTGTGTGTTTATAGGAGGCGCGTAAATTATTTGCCGGCGATTTGTTCTACCTGCGGAGTGTTAAAATCTTTTTAATCCTTATTGCATAAAAAATCATTTTAAGGGTCGTTTACTGCATAAATTGCGTATAATTGGATATAAATTTCGAACAAAAACGCTCGAATTTCTGCCGATTCCTCGCGTGTGCGCGACGCTGAATGTTGCGAATTTTCCCCGAAAATGATAAAATCTGCGATAGAGCGTGTTTTGGCGCACAAAAAAAGATTAAAAGTTTTTTGAAAAAATAGATTAAAAAATTTGGTGGAAATAATAATTGTTTCTATATTTGCACCACGTGTATTGTGCTTTTTAGTGTAGTACGGCGTGAGTTTGAGAGGAATTTCGGCGTGAAATTCCGGATGTGCGACAGGAAATCGGCCCCGACGGTCGATTGCCGATTGATTTTGGAAGTATTGATATACGGTTGAGTTTCAAATTGTTATGCAATTTTGCTCAACATGGAAAATAAACGGAGGATTAACTGTATTAAACATTAATAAACCTATGAAATTTAGACAATTAACTTTGATTCTCGTTGCGGCGATCGCATTTGTTGGCGTTTCGTTCGCACAGCAGAGCAAAACGGATGAGAAGGTTGAGTTCCGTCCGCATTGGAGCTTGCAGGTTCAGGGTGGCGCAGCTTACACGCTGGGTGAGACTAAGTTCGGTGATTTGATTTCGCCGGCTGTTTATCTCCACGCAGGTTATAAGTTCCACCATGGTCTCGGCGTTCGCTTTGGTCTCGGAGGTTGGCAGGGTAAGGGCTATGCTGTATTGCCACAGCAGGGCTACTCGTACAAGTTCCTCCAAGGCAACATCGACTTCGTTGTTGATTTGAGCAGCCTGATTGGCGGTTACAACCACCGTCGCGTTGCCAGCGTATTCGCATTTGCGGGTCTTGGCTTGAATGGTGGTATCGACAACAAGAAGGCCGTAGAGATTCATAACGCAAATCCAAATGAGATGGATTATTTGTGGAGTCCTACGAAGTTCTTCGTTGCTGGCCGTATGGGTTTGGGTGTTGATTTCCGTTGCAGCGATATCATCTCTGTAAATTTGGAGGCAAACACCAACTTCCTTTCGGACCACTTCAACTCGAAGAAGGCTGAGAACGTTGACTGGCACTTCAATCTCTTGGCAGGCATTACCTTCCGCTTCGGTAAGAACTATCGTCCGTCGAAGGCATACGCTGAGAAGGTAGCAGCCGAGAAGGCAGCAGCAGAGGCAGCAGCAAAGGCAGCAGCCGAGAAGGCAGCAGCCGAGAAGGCAGCAGCAGAGGCAGCAGCAAAGGCAGCAGCCGAGAAGGCAGCAGCCGAGAAGGCAGCAGCAGAGGCAGCAGCGGCAAAGGCAGCAGCCGAGAAGGCAGCAGCCGAGCGTGCGGCTCTCATCGCAGAGAATTCGCAGAACGTATTCTTCAAGATTGGTTCGTCGTACATCCAGCGTGAGGAGGGTAAGAAGATTGATACCCTTGCAGAGTGGCTCAAAGCAAACCCTTCGTTCGCAGTAGATGTAGTAGGTTACGCAGATAAGGAGACCGGTAACAGTGCTCTCAA
>JAFNYX010000088.1 GCA_017654125.1 Alistipes sp.
CTTGTTAAATGTCAACCATTTAGTGATTATCGCCCGGCAAACACGTGTTTGAATGTGATTATATATATAATATAGGTATATGTTATTTGCCTCATTTATCGTTTGGAGGTACGAGAAATATTTTTTATATTTGTAGAAATAAAAACGTTTCCGAAATGAAGAAAACACAACTCCTTTTAGGTGCGATAGCTATATTTATGACTGTGGCGACTGTGGCTGCGCAAAACACATTGCAGGGAGAAACTCAAATCACATTGTCGGCCGAAACTGCCGCTGCGACACAAGAGAGTGTGCCGACAAAAAGCGACACGGCGCAGGTAAACGCTAAGCCAAAACTTCAAAGAAAAACATTCACTGCACACATTACCGACAACGCCGGCAAACCAATAAAGGGTGCGAACATCTATGTCAAAAAGACAACCACCGACGAGCAGGGTCGTTGCGTATTGAATGCACGATACGGACAACGAATTGTCGTATATAAGAAAGACTACAAAGCGTTGCAAATCAAATTGCTATGCGATTCAACCCGTCGTGTAACGCTCAACCCGAAGAGTGGCGACCTATCCGGCAAAATTGTTCCGAAACCGTTACAAAAGAAGTTTGAGAGTCCGATTTATGTCGTAAACGGCAAATGCAACGGCGACTTCAATCCGCAGAACTACACCACAAAGGAGATTACGAGCATAAAGACATCGAATAAATGGAACAAGTTCACCGAGCAACTGTTCAGTGGGACATCGTTTGAAAAAATCGATATTCAAAAGCGAGGTGTTGTATATTTGACGCTTGACGAATCGATAAAACTATTCCAACCAAAGCAGACGCACGATTACAACATCGTTGTAACCGACCATCGCGGCGAGCCATTGAAGGGTGCAACGGTCTATATTCAGCGAGGTCGCTCGGATGAAAACGGCGTATCGAAGTTCAAATCCGCATCAACCGTAGGAGCGTTTATTTGTGGTCCGAACAAGTATGCCGACCATCGAATGAGGTTGCCCGATACGACTGAATTTAGTGTAAAACTACACCCCGTAAAACGAGGAGAAAACTCCACAAACAAGCCGACTCTGCCAAAATTTCAGGGTGGCACATTGAACGATTTTCGTTGGTGGGTATCAAATGCCCTAAGGCCAATACACCATCGACTGCAACGCGATTTTACGACAGAAGCAATCGCCTCGTTCGTTATAGGTGTATCGGGAAAAGTAACATCTGTTACAATCATAAAGAGCAATGATGCCGAATTGGCACGCGAAGTGAAACAAGTTATCTATAACTCTCCAGCTTGGACACCCGGAACACAATACGGCAAAAAAATGAGGGTAAAGTTCACAGTCCCTATAAGGATTTCCGGAGCAGAGGATATGTAGAGTAAGTCAACGAAACAATCTTTACAAAAAAAACATTACGACTATCCGAATGATTTCGGATAGTCGTAATGTTTTCGTGTGCACATTCGGCACCATTCGTGAGCCGAAAAGGCACACAACCTATTTATTCTTCTCGACAAGTGCCGTAAGCGAGCCGAGCGCACCAAGCAGGTTGCTTGCCTCAAATGGCAGATAGACAGTCTTGGTCTTATCGCCTGCCGCAATCTCCTTCAACGACTCGATATACTTCATCAACAACATATAAGTTGCCGGATCGGTCTTCGACTTTTCGATTGCTGCCGCCACCTTCTCAATTGCCAACGCCTCGGCCGATGCCTGCAAAATCTTGGCATCTGCCTCACCCTGCGCTTTGAGCACCTGGGTCTGCTTCTCGGCTTCGGCCTGATTGATTTGTGACTCCTTCTCTCCCTCCGACTGCAAAATCATAGCCTCCTTATGGCCGCGTGCCTCCAAAACCTTTGCACGACGCTCACGCTCGGCCTGCATCTGCTGCTCCATAGCACGGCGCACCGACTCCGGTGGCGTTATGTCCTGCAACTCGACACGGTTGACCTTCACACCCCATTTATTGGTCGCATCGTCCAACACGGCACGCAATTTCGAGTTGATGGTGTCACGCGAAGTGAGCGTCTCGTCCAACTCCAATTCGCCAATAACGTTACGAAGCGTGGTTTGCGTAAGTTTCTCGATAGCATTCGGCAGGTTATCAATCTCATAAACAGCCTTCACCGGATCGACAATCTGGAAATATAGCAGTGCGTTAATGGTTGTCGTTACGTTATCCTTCGTAATCACACTCTGCTTCGGAAAATCATAGACCTGTTCACGAAGGTCAATTTTGCCCGTTGTACGCGTGATAACAATCTTCTCGCCATCCATCGTACCGCGCTCAATACGGGTATATATCTCGCGCGAGCGGTCGATAATCGGCAGTACGATATTGATACCCGATTGCAGTGTACGATTATATTTTCCGAGTCGCTCGATAACTCGAGTCTCTGATTGCTGAACGATCTGCACACCCATCATTACATAAAGAACAGCAATGCCGGCAATAATCATAACAATAAACAAAGTTCCCATAACTATAATTTTTTAACGGTTAATATAACACTTTCACGCGAAACAATCACCACACGTTCGCCCTTTGCAATCGGTTCGTCATCCTCGGAGATGGCCTTCCAGTCGTCACCATCGACGGCTACACGCCCCTTTTGCAGAGCCGGTTCAATACTCTCCGACACGACGGCCACACGACCAATCAATGCATCGGCATTGGTCCGCAAATCGCCACCCTTACGCGACAAAAGGCGTTTCAAGAGTGGACGCACAAACACAAAAGCCAAAAACGTAGCGGCGGCAAAAAGCAACATCTGCCACTTGAATTCCACATCACATGCAGCACCTATTGCACCGCCCAAACAACCGAACGATAGGCAAATGACCGAAAAGTCGGATGTAAAAATCTCGACTATAACGAACAACAGGGCTACAATAACCCAAATATGCCAAACTTCCATAATTTTATTGATTAAAAGTTACTTTTCCATTACTCCATCGGGAATACGCGCATATCGGTAATACCACCGACAGCCGCTTTCAGTGCATCGATGTCGGTCTTCTGCTCAACCTGACCATAGTGATACGGATAGAAAATCGACGGACGAATGGCCTCAACCACACGTGCTGCTTGCTCGACGGTCATCGTATATGGCTGGTTTACCGGAAGGAAAGCAATATCAACATCCTTCAACGCCAACACGTCATCGTTATCCTCCGTATCGCCGGCAACATAGATTGTCGTATCGCCTAATGTTATCAGATAGCCACAATCTTCGCGCGCTTTTGGATGGAAATCGGTATGACCCTCCGAGATATTATACGCAGGCACTGCCTTTACGACAACACCCTCCAACGGAGCCGAAAATGCACGCGGAAGCATCGTCACGCAGTCGTGCTCGAATGCCTCGGCAGAGGTTTTGTCGCACAGAATGACACTCTTCTCGGTGCTCAACTTCTCGATGGTCGACATCTCCAAATGGTCGTAGTGCGAGTGCGTTACAAGAATCAAATCGGCCTTTGGTTGGCTCTCCCAATCAAATTCGCCCACCGGATCGACATACATATGCATCCCGTTCCACTCGATGCCGAGCGAAGCGTGCGCATAGAACGTAAATGTTATCTGCGAGCCATCACGCGCCGTAACAGTATCCTGCGGATAGGTCGGTTGCTCCTTCTTGCAACAACCGAACAGAGTTGAAAAAATCGACATAATCAATAACAGTTTTTTCATCGTTCTACAATCTTTTTATATTTTTTACTTTTTCGGCTACTCAAAGCATACTCCCCCGACAGTCCTCTTACCGATACCATTTCGTCTCTCATCAGAGCCGACAAACGACCTGAACGCCGCACATGCAGAAAACAAATCAAGAGACGATTCACATATCCAATAATACATTTTAGCGGGTTACAAAAAAATAAATTTATCTTTGCAGTGTCAAATTTAATAAATTTTTACGACTTATGAAAAAGTTTTTGATGCTGATGATCGTTGGCGTATGTGCTTTGTCCTCGGTCTCGGCTAACTCCGGAAATCCGGGCGATCGGATTTTGGGTGTTTACAAAGCAGTGAAGGATGGTGCAGTGTCGAAGGTTCGCTTTACCAAAACCGGAGAGAACTCTTATCGTGCGCAGGTCATTTGGTTGGAGAATGAAAAGCATCCAGACGGCTCGTTACGTCGAGATGTGAAGAATCCGGATCCGGCAAAACGCTCGACGCCATCGAGCCAGATTGTACTCATTGAAAAGGTTGAGTATGTAGATGGCGAGTGGAAGAATGGTCAGATTTACGACCCGACAGCAGGTAAGGTTTACAAAACCGTCGTAACCTTCGATGATGAGGTAACACTCCGCGTTCGCGGTTATCTGGGCCCATTTTCGAAGAGCTTATTTTGGAAGAAAATCGAATAGTCGGATTTTTCTCAAAAAAATGTTCAAAAAGAGGTTGTCGTTACATACTACGGCAATCTCTTTTCATTTAAGGCGCGTCGCAATAGCGAACAAATGTCCGATTTTAGACAATATCAAACCGTACCATTGCGTTATATTTACGAAAACCGAGTACAAAACATTTAACATCTACCGCTATGAAGACTGCAAGAATGATTTTATTGGCCATTGCCGTAATGTTCGGCTCGCTCGCCTCGGCACAGAGTTTTCGAATCAACACCTACACCGATATTTTCGGCACGGAGATTACCGAATATCGCGACAACTATGGACGACTCGTACGTAGCGAATCTCTCGAAATCGACATCCTCGGCAATACTGTCGTAACCGTACGCGATGAGTTCGGACGCATCATCGAGAAGGTAACCTACGAAACCGATATTTTCGGAGCAACCATCATCACCATACGCGATGGCTATGGCGTAATCATCGAGCGCATCAAATACTCGACAGATATCTTCGGACGCGTAACAGTAAAGATTACCAATCGCTACGGGCATACCGTAAAATATAAGCAGTCGCAATACTACCGCTTAGGTACAATATACGGCCACTACGACCGCCACTACCAAAGCCACTATCGTCACTATTGCGAACGTAAAAAGCCGACTCGTCCACCACAACATGGTGTGCAGCGACCTCCTCAACACAATGGTCAGCGTCCACCACAGCATGGCGGCTCTTATCGTCCGGAAAGCAATTCGCAACAGCGACCTTCACAAGGTGTACAGCGCCCAGGAGGTAGCGTGCAACAGCGACCTCGCAGCATATTGCAGCGCCCGCCTCAACACAACGGACAGCGCCCACAACAAGTAGCACGCCACTCACTCGTGCACTAAAAGCTGTTGCGACTCCACATCAGGTTCGTCCAACGAACCAATTACTCAATAACAAATGCGACTACCCTGGGAGGAGTAGTCGCATTTTGTGTTTGACGGTATAGTTCTGTTTAACGGGTCAATAGGTGAAACATTTCCAACACCTCACCCCAAAATACCCAAGTTCCTATTAAACAGACCAAAAATAGCGGC